>NZ_JBHZCN010000131.1:0-23906 GCF_042755465.1 Kitasatospora sp. NPDC059160
CAAGTACGTCCAGTACGAGGCCGACTCGGGCGCACGCCCAGCCGGGCGCCCAACGCCGCGCGCTGATCTGCCAAGATCCGCCGGACAGGCCCTAGTCGCGGGCGACCGGCCGGGCCGGGGTGTCCGGCGCCGTCGGGGCGGCCGCCCTGGTCACCAGGGCTCGCGGGCCAGGAAGGCCGGCCGCTGCTCCGGGTCCACCGGGTCGTAGTACCGGTGGTAGACCGGGGTCAGCCCGCCGGAGACCGGGGGCACGATCCAGCTCCAGTCCGCCGGGGTCGGGCGGCCGAGGCGCTGCTCCTGGGCGACGTGCTTGAGGAAGCGCGCCGACTCCGTGTGGTGGTCCGCGATCGTCACCCCGGCCTCCTGGAAGGAGTGCAGCACCGCGAGGTTGAGCTCGACCAGGGCGCGGTCGCGCCAGAGCGTTCGCTCGCTGGAGGTGTCCAGGCCCAGCCCTTCGGCGACGGTGCCGAGCATGTCGTAGCGGTCGGCGTCGGCCAGGTTGCGGGCGCCGATCTCGGTGCCCATGTACCAGCCGTTGAACGGCGCGGTGGGGTAGCGGACGCCGCCGATCTCCAGCGTCATGTCGCTGATCGCGGGCACCGCGTACCAGCGCAGCCCGAGGTCGGCGAACCAGGCGTGCTCGGGGTGGCTGAGCGGCACCTCCAGGGTGGTGTCGTCCGGCAGGCCGTACCAGCGCGGGCGCGCCTCGGGGCTTTCCTGGAGCAGCAGCGGCAGCACCTCGAAGCGGTCCTCGGCGCACTTCCAGCCGAGTTCGCGGGCCCGCGCGGCGAGTTCGGCGCCCGCCGGATCGCCGACCACGGCGCCGACCACATCGCCGTCGACCCGGTGCCCGGCGTAGCGGACCAGCTGCTGGTTGAGGATCCGCGGGGCCGGGCGGTCCGGGCGGTCGGGGGCGAACACCGAGACCACCGGGCGGATCCGGCCGCCGTTGCCCGCCAGCCGGAGGTGCTCGAAGCACTCGGCGGCGATGTCGTCGGGGTCGGACAGGTGGCGCAGGTCGCGGACCACCAGGCTGCGCCAGTACAGCCGGCCGATGCAGCGGGCGGCGTTGCGCCAGGCGAGCTTGGCGCCGTAGGCGAGTTCGGCGGGGGTGTGGTGGTAGCTGCCGGTGCGGTCGATCTCCTCCCGGACGGCGCGCAGCCTCGGCCCCGGGCCGCCGGCGGTGGGCTGCTCGCGGTGGAACTGCCGGACGAACTCGGCGGCCTGCCCGGGGTCGGTGAACGGCGCTGGCGCGGACGGCAGTTGCGGCGCCGGTGCCGGCTCCGAAGTCCGCTCCGAAGTCTGTTGCGGGGTCAGCCGTGGGTCCGGGGCCGGGTCCGGCCGCAGCCCCGGTCCGGGGGTCGGCGGTACGGGTGGTGCGAAGTCCGGCGCGGGGTGCGCGTGGGCGTACGGACAGCCGCCGCTCGGGGCGGTGGCGGTTCTGCGGGTGCGGAGCCGGTTGAAGATCAAGGACACATCCCTCCTGGCGAACAGGAGTACCGGAGGTGTCCGGCCCACCGCAGGGAGTGAACGATTCGGCCCCCGCACCCGCGCTCAGCGCGCTAGGGTGCGGGGGCCGAAGGTCGGATCGTACGACCGGAAGGCGTCGGGTTGTGAGGGCTGTGGGGGGCTTCGGTCAGCCCATGTCCTCCAGGCGGACGCCCTTGGTCTCCTTCATGTACTTCGCGACGAAGACGAGCGACAGCGCCGCGAAGGCCGCGTACACCAGGTAGGTCGCCGAGAGGTTCCAGCGCGCGAGCGACGGGAACGACACGGTGATCACCCAGTTGGCGATCCACTGCGCGGAGGCGGCGACGGAGAGCGCGGCGGCGCGGATCCGGTTCGGGAACATCTCGCCGAGCATCACCCAGACGACCACGCCCCAGGACATCGCGAAGAACAGCACGAAGGCGTTGGCGGAGATCAGCGCGACGGTGCCCTGGAGGTCGGGCAGCGTGACGTTGTCGCCGGAGCCGGTCGCGGAGGAGAACGCCCAGCCGGCGGCGGCGAGGGTGACGGCCATGCCGGCCGAGCCGATCAGGGCGAGCGGCTTGCGGCCGATCCGGTCGACCAGCAGGATCGCGATCACGGTGCCGAGGATGTTGATGACCGAGCCGATGAAGCTGATCAGCAGCGAGTTGCTCTGGTCGATGCCGACCGACTGCCACAGGATCGACGAGTAGTAGAAGATCACGTTGATGCCGACCAGCTGCTGGAACACCGACAGGCCGATGCCGACCCAGATGATCGGGAGCAGGCCGAAGCGGCCGCCGAGCAGGTCGCGGAAGCGCGGGCGGTGGTCGGAGGCGATCAGCGACTGGATCTCGGCGATCCGGGCGTCGGTGTCGATGCCCTCGCCCTCGACCTCGACCAGCACCTTGCGGGCGTCGTCCAGGCGCTCGGCCTGGATCAGGTAGCGGGGGGACTCCGGGATCACCGAGGAGAGCACGAAGTAGACCGCGGCCGGCACGACGCAGATGCCGAGCATCCACTGCCAGGCCTCCAGGCCGAGCAGGCGGCCGCGGGTGTCACCGCCGGCGGCGTCCGCCAGCACCCAGTTGACCAGCTGGGATATCGCGATCCCGAGCACGATGGCGGCCTGCTGGAAGGAGGCCAGCCGGCCGCGGTACTTGGTCGGCGCGACCTCGGCGATGTAGGTCGGGGCGATCACCGAGGCGATGCCGATGGCCGCGCCGCCGAGGACGCGCCACAGCGCGAGGTCCCAGGGGGAGAACGGCAGCATCGAACCGACGGCGCTGACCGCGAACAGCAGCGCGCCCGCCTTCATGACCTTGATCCGGCCGTAGCGGTCGGCGAACCGGCCGGCCAGCGCGGCGCCGACCGCGGAGCCCAGCAGCGCCGAGGAGACGATCAGGCCGGTCTCGCCGCTGCCGACTCCGAACTTCCCCTGGATCCCGGAGACGGCGCCGTTGATCACGGAGCTGTCGTAGCCGAAGAGGAAGCCGCCGAGGGCCGCTGCGGCGGTGATGAAGACGACGAAGCCGAGGCGGCCGGGCGCGGTGGCCTCGGCCGCCCCGGAGGGCTTCTGGGTGACGCTCACGATCTTGACTCCTGGTACTCAACGCTGAGCTCGGTAGCCGAGATCGTAACCCCTATTCGTTCAAGCCTTGTAGGCGGGGAGGCTCAAGTTTTGCTCTGAGAATTCGTAAGGTGAACAAGCAAATTGGGACCTCCGGGGTAACCCGCTGGTGGCTCGCTCCTCGCTCGCTCAGGCCGGGGCGGAGAGTGAGAGCCCGAACCGGCCCTCCGGGTCCGTCCACCAGTGGGTCAGCCGCAGCCCGGCCGCGGCCAGCTCCCCGGCCACCCGCTCCCGGCGGAACTTGGCCGACACCTCGGTGCGCAGCTCCTCGCCCCGGTCGAAGTGCACCGGCAGGTCCAGGGCCGGGATCTTCACGGTCTGCGTGCGCAGCGAGCGCAGCCGCATCTCGATCCACTCCTGCTCCGGGTCCCAGAGCGCGACGTGCTCGAAGGCCTCCGGGTCGAAGTCGGCGCCCAGCTCGCGGTTGAGCACGTTGAGCACGTTGCGGTTGAACTCGGCGGTCACCCCGGCGCCGTCGTCGTAGGCGGCGACCAGGACGGCCGGGTCCTTGACCAGGTCGGTGCCGAGCAGCAGGAAGTCGCCCGGGTCGAGGGCGGCGCGCAGGCCGCGCAGGAAGCCGGCCCGCTCCTGCGGCAGCAGGTTGCCGAGGGTGCCGCCGAGGAAGGCGACCAGCCGGGGGCCGCCCTCCGGGGGCAGGCCGAGGCGGGCGGTGAAGTCGGCCAGGACGCCGTGCACGGCCAGCCCGGGGTACTCGGCGGCGAGCGCGGTGCCGGCCGCGACCAGGGCGCTCTCGCTGACGTCCACCGGGACGTAGGTCTCCAGGTCGCCGGTCGAGCGCAGCGCGTCCAGCAGCAGCCGGGTCTTCTCGGAGGAGCCGGAGCCCAGCTCGACCAGGGTGCGGGCGCGGGTGGCGGCGGCGATCTCGCCGGCCCGGGCGGTGAGGATGGCCCGCTCGGCGCGGGTCGGGTAGTACTCGGGCAGCCGGGTGATCTCCTCGAACAGCTCGCTGCCCCGGGCGTCGTAGAACCACTTCGGCGGCAGCCACTTGGGGTCGGCGGTCAGTCCGTGCCGCACGTCGTGGTGCAGCGCGGTGCTGAAGTGGTCGGCGGGCAGCAGTCGGGTGAGATCGAATGTGTCCATGACAGGGTGGTTCCTCTGTTCAGAAGATGAAGGGAGAGTGGAGGGTCAGTAGTGGCTGGGGAGCCGCCGGACGGTGACGCCCGCGGCGTCGGCCAGCAGCAGGGAGCCCTCCGGGACGGGCGTCCAGTCCGGGGCGTCGTCGTACGGCTCGGAGGCCGCCACCGTGCCGAGGCCGGGCAGGCTCCGGTGGTGCAGGGTGTCGCCCCAGGTGGTCGCGGCGAGCGCGGTGCCGTCGGTGAGCAGCAGGTTGAGCCGTCCGGTGGTGTGTGCGGTGACGTCGGCCACCGTGCCCGCGAGCGCCTCGCCGAGGCTCTCGCCCCGGCGCAGCCGGTGCAGGGTGAGGGCCCACAGCAGGGCCGAGTCGCTCCGGGCCTCCAGCTCCAGCAGCTCGGCGGGCGGCAGCAGGGCGGCGAGCGCGTCCAGCTTCCCGGGCCAGCCGGCCACCGCTCCGTTGTGGCTGAACAGCCAGCGCCCGGCGGCGAACGGCGCGGCCGCGGCCTCGCCCGCCGCGCAGCCGTCGGTGGCGGAGCGGACGGCCGCCAGCAGCGCCCGGGTGCGGATCACCCGGGCGAGGTCGGCGAAGCCGGCGTCCGCCCAGATCGGCCCGGACCGGCGGTAGCGGGCGGGCACCTCGTCGCCGTCCGCGTACCAGCCGAGGCCGAAGCCGTCCACGTTGACCGTCCCGTACTGCTGGGTGCGCGGCGCCCAGGACTGCCGGTGCAGCGCGTACGGCGGCCGCACCAGCAGCTCCTGGGGTGCCACCGGCTCGCCCAGGTAGGCGATGTGACGGCACATCAGGCGCCCTCCTGCCCGTGCTCCGCGCCGCGGGCGCCGCGCTCCGGGGCGCGGGCGTCGTGCTCCGGGGCGCGGGCGTCGTGCTCCGCGCTGCGGGCGGTGCGGAAGCCGGAGAAGATCTGCCGCCGGACGGGGTAGTCCCAGTTGCGGAAGGTGCCCCGGCAGGCGACCGGTGCCACCGCGAAGCAGCCGCCGCGCAGCACCTTGTGCTCGGGTCCGAAGAAGACCTCCGAGTACTCCTTGTACGGCCAGGCCCGGAACCCCGGGTAGGAGTGGAAGTCGCTGGCCGTCCACTCCCACACATCGCCCATCAACTGCCGTACCCCGTACGGTGATTCGCCCGCCGGATAGCTTCCGGCGGCGGCCGGTCGCAGATGCCGCTGGCCGAGGTTGGCGTGCTCGGGGCCGGGTGGGCCGTCGCCCCAGGGGTAGCGCCGCGACCGGTCGGTGGCCGGGTCGTGCCGGGCCGCCTTCTCCCACTCGGCCTCGGTCGGCAGCCGCCGCCCGGCCCAGCGGGCGTACGCGTCCGCCTCGTACCAACTGACGTGCAGCACCGGCTCGTTCGGCGGCACGGGTTCGACGGCGCCGAACCGGCGGCGGAGCCACTGGCCGTCCTGCCGCTGCCAGAACAGCGGGGCGGTCAGGTCGGCCCGCAGCCTGTGCTGCCAGCCCTCCGCGGTCCACCAGTGCGGGTCGTGGTAGCCGCCGTCGGCGATGAAGCGCTGGTAGGCGGCGTTGGTGACCGGGGTGGTGTCCAGGAAGTAGGCCGGCAGGTCGACGCGGTGCGCCGGGCGCTCGTTGTCCAGGGCCCACGGCTCGGTGTCCGTGCCCATGGTGAACGGGCCCGCGGGGATCAGGACCTCGGCGGGCAGGGTGGCGGCGTCGGCGGGCGCGGGCGGCGGCGGGGGAGCGGCCAGGGCGGGTTCACCCCGGCGGAGCTGGTGGGTGATCAGCATCGTCTCGTCGTGCTGCTGCTCGTGCTGGGCGATCATCCCGAAGGCGAACCCGGCGTCCAGCAGCGGTGCGCCCTCCAGGGGGCTGGCGGCCAGCAGGTCCAGCACCCGGCCGCGCACCTCGTGGGCGTACGCGCGGGCCTCGGCCGGCGGGAGCAGCGGCAGGCTGGGGCGCTCGGCCCGGGGGTGCTCGAACGCGTCGTACAGCGGGTCGATCTCGGGGTGCATCGGGTCCCGGCCGCCGACGTTGCGCAGCAGCCACAGCTCCTCCTGGTTGCCGATGTGCGCGAGGTCCCAGACCAGCGGCGACATCAGCGGGGAGTGCTGGGCGGTGAGGTCGGTGTCCTCGACGCAGTCGGTCAGCGCGGCGGTCCGGGCGCGGGCGGCCAGCAGTTCGGCGGCGATGCTCTCGCGCAGGGCCTCGGTCCCGCGGGTGGGATCGATGCCGGGGGTGGGATCGCTCCCGGGGGTGGGATCGGTGCCCGGGGTGGCGGGCGGTCGGACGTCGGTCATGATGCCTCCTCCGGGGGAGTGCGTCGGGTGCCGGAGCGCAGGGCGTCCAGCTGGTCGTCGGCCGGGCAGCGGCCGCGCGCGGGGTAGCGCTCGGCGAACTCGGCGACGGTGGCGCGCAGCCGCCCGGCGCCGGGCAGGCGGCCCAGCGCGGCGTCGGCGGCGGCGAAGCAGGTGAGGGCGGCGCGGCGCAGCTCGGGGTCGGCGACGCCCAGGGTGGCGGCGCGGCGCCAGACCCCGCTGCGCGGCGGGCGCGCACCGGCGGCGCCCTCCCGCCGGTCGGCGGCGTCGAGCGGTTCCAGCGCGGCGAGTGCGGTGTCGGCGGCCACCGGGTCGTCCAGCAGCGCGGTGACCAGGGCGGTGGGCACCACCCAGCCGTCACCGGGCTGGGCGTCGATCATCCGCAGCTCCAGGTGGCCGCGCGGGCGCACCGGGGGGAACAGGGTGGTGCAGTGGTACTCCAAGTCGGCCAGTGTGGGCGGGCGTTCGCCCGCGCCGCGGGTCCAGTCGCGGAAGGTCAGGCCGGGCGGGGCGGTCCAGGGCCGCCCCTCCGGCCTTCGCACGCACAGGACTTCGGCGTCCAGCACGTACTGCGCCCAGGCCTCGCGGGGGTCGCCGTGGTCCGGCTCGGGGGCCAGGGTGCGGGTCGGGTCCATCCGGGACCAGACGGTCTGCCGGGTGGACCGGTGGCCGGTCGGCTTCCCGTCCAGGAGCGGGGAGTTGGCGAAGGCGGCGACCAGCACCGGGCCGAGCCGGTGGACCAGCTGCCAGCGCCGCTCGACCGCGTGCGGGCCGGCCGCGTCACCGGCGTCCAGGCACACCTGGACGGACGCGGTGCCGGTCATCATGACCCGGCCCCAGGGCCCGGCCGAGTCGAAGAAGCGCTCCATCGCGAGGTAGCGGGGGTGGTCCAGCACCATCCGTCGGGGGCGGGCGAGCGGGTCCGTCCCGGTGCCGGTGAGGCGCAGGCCCTGCGCCGCGAAGGCGGCCCGCAGGGCGGTCAGATCGCGTCGGGTGTCGTCGACGCAGGCCAGCAGGCCGGTGGCGGGCGGGGAGCTGAGCTCGACCTGTCCGCCGGGTTCGAGCGTGAGGCGCGAACCGGAGGGGAGCGAGGTGCCGTCGGCGCCGCCCAGGGGCAGCGATTCCAGCGCGGCGTGGAGCAGTTCGGGAGGAACCGGCCGGCCGGGACATCGGTCGTCATGGACGAACCACTCGACCTCCACCCCCACCAGGCGGGGCGGTCCGATCTTGAAGCAGACGCCCGACACGTGGCTGCGCGCCCCCGATTCGGTCAACGGGGTCACCCCCGTCGGGGGCGGTGCTGCGCTCTGCCGGTCGGGCGGAGTGGTGCGGGACGTCGGTATCACCGGACTCACCATCCTCGGGATCACGATTGCGGCCCGGTCTACTTTGCCCAGTCTGCTACGGAGCATGCGGGGGCGCTTCGCAAATATCGCGTGAATGTTCGTTTTCGCAGGTCAGGGCCATGGCGATCGGGTGAATGCGGGGTTCTCGGGGGCTCCGGGGAGGGCTGCCCGGCCGGGGCACGTGCCCCGGTCACAGGCGGTCCAGGCGCTGCAGGACGGTGTCCAGCACCGGGCCCGGCAGGGCGTAGTTGAGGCGAAGCGAACCCGCGCCGCCCGGGCCGAACTCGGCGCCGTCGGAGGCCTCCAGGCCGCAGCGCTCCAGCAGCGCGGCGCGGGCGCCGGTGGGCGGCAGGCCGAGGGCGGCGGCGTCCAGCCAGAGCAGGTACGAGGCCCGCGGGACGGAGCGGACGGCGGGGCCGAGCCGCTCGGTGAGCCGGGCGCGGGCGGCGGCGAGGTGCGCCAGCAGCGCGTCCAGCCACGGGCCGCCCTCGCCGAGCGCGGCCCGCTGCACGGTCTGCTCCAGCAGGCCGCCCTCCCAGAGGCCGTAGCCGGCCAGGGTGTCGGTCAGCCGGGCGCGCAGTGCCGGGTCCGGTACGAGGGCCCAACTGCTGGGAATGCCCGAGCAGTTGAAGGTCTTGCCGACCGAATTCAGGGTGACGACGGCGTGCCGGTGCGCCGGGTCGGCGGTGGTCACGGCGACGGGGTGGGCCCGGCCGGGGTGGGTGAGGTCGCCGTGGACCTCGTCCGAGACCAGCAGGGCGCCCGCCTCCGCGGCCCACCCGGCCAGCCCGCTCAGGTACCCGGTGTGCCACACCGTGCCGGAGGGGTTGTGGGGGTTGCTCAGCAGGACGGCGGACGCGGGGCGGGGAAGTGGGCCGCCCGGGGAGCGGTAGCCGGTGGGGGAGGGGCGCAGCGGCAGCTCGCGGTACGGGAGGCCGGCCGCGCGGCAGAGCTGGGCGAAGCCGCCCCACTCGGGGGTGGGGAAGAGGACGGGGGCCTGCTGGTCCGCGGTCCCCGTCCGGACGGTCTCCAGGAGCAGGCGCAGCGCGGTGCGCGGGCCGCAGGGGAGCAGCAGGACCCAGTCCGGGTCGACCTCGACGCCGTGCCGGGCGCGGTACCAGTCGGCGACCAGGGTCCGCCCGGCCGGATCGCAGACGGTGTACCCGTAGGCGGGGTGGCGGGCGCGCCGGGCCAGGGCCTCGGCGACGGCGGGCGGACCGGGGAGGTCCATGTCCGCCAGGCCCATCGGGATCACGCCGGGGGCGGCGGCCCGGGCCCACTTGCTGCTGCCGGTGCCGGTGCGGTCGAAGGGGGCGTCGAAGCCGAACGCGGAGCCGGGGTCGGGGCCGGGGTCGCGTTCGGAGTCGGGGTCGCTGCCGGGGCCGGGGTCGCTGCCGGAGTCCGGCGAACAACTGACAGCTGACAGATGTCGAAAGTTGAAATCTGTTCGCTGAAATCTGTCATCTGTCATCTGTTCGCCGTCCTCGTCCGCCGTCGTCACCCGCCAGGTACGCCGCCAGTCCGCGGCCTCCCCGGCACATCATCACCGCGTGGTTGGCCCGGAACAGCGGGTGCAGCGGCAGGGCGAGGCGTCGCAGCAGGGGCTTGGCGGGGCGGGCGTCCTCCTCGAAGAGCACCCGGCACCGCGTACCGCCCGGCCCGTCCGCCGTCACGGTGAACCGCGACCAGCCGACCAGGTCGCCCCGCATCGCCGCCTCCAGCACGCCGGACGCCGGGTCGCGCCGCCGGGCCTCCAGCCCGATCACCAGCCGGTACGGCAGCAGCGCCCGGAGCACCACCTCGCCGGACCCCGCACCGGTCTCCCGGGCCGCGCGGACCTCCGGCCACCACAGCGGATAGCTCCGTACGTCCGCCAGCGCCGCGTACACCGCCGGGGCCGGTGCCGCGAGGCGCCACTCGCCCCGGAAGCGGTAGTGGTTGGGATCCACGGCTCCACCCTAGGGAGAGCGCCGTCCGCGAGGAAGGGTGCAGTCCGCTTGCACCCGTTCGGGGTGCAAGGGAGGATCTTGTGTGCTTGTAGTCTCATCAGTCACGGCAGCACCTCCCGGCGCTGCGCCCCCGGATCCGGAGTGAAGGAGTCACAGGCATGCGGCGACCGAGCTGGGTACCGGAAGGTATGGACCTGGACAAACCGAACGCCGCGCGGGTCTACGACTACTACCTCGGGGGCTCCCACAACTTCGAGGTCGACCGGGAGATGGCCCGCCGGGCGATGGCCCTGTGGCCCGAACTGCCCCAGATCATGCGCTCCAACCGGGCCTTCCTGCGCCGCGCCGTGGCCTTCCTCGCCGAGCAGGGCATCAGCCGCTTCCTGGACATCGGCTCCGGCATCCCGACCTTCGGCGCCGTGCACGAGATCGCCCGGGCGATCCGCCCGGGGGCCGAGGTGGTCTACGTCGACCGCGACCCGGTCGCCGTCGCCCACAGCCGCCTGCTGCTGGAGGAGGACCCGCACAGCGCCGTCGTCCAGGCCGACCTGCGCGACATCGAGGACCTGCTGGACCGCCCCGAGGTGTCCGCCCTGCTGGCCGGCGACGAGCCGGTGGCCGTCCTGCTGGTGGCCGTCGCCCACTTCGTCAGCGACGACGAGGACCCCTGGAAGCTGATCGCCGCGGTCCGCGACCGCCTCCCCGCCGGAAGCGCGCTGGTCCTCTCGCACGCCTCCCTGGAGGCCCGCCCGGACCAGGCCGAGGACCACCAGAAGCTCTACCGGATGACCCCGACCCCGCTGACCATGCGCACCCGCGACCAGGTCACCGCGATGTTCGACGGCTTCGAGCTGGTCGAACCGGGCGTGGTGCACCTGCCGCAGTGGCGCCCCGACCAGCCGGGCACGGTCGGCGAGCACCCCGAGCGGATCGCCGGGGTGGCGGGCGTGGGGTTCCGCCCTTGAGCGGTCGCGCCGGGAGAGCAGCCGACGCCCGCACGCCCCGTGCGGCGGCCGCCGGACGCCCGGCCCTGCCCAGCGCCGCCGTGAGCCCCGCCGCTGTGACCCCCGACGCCCCGGCCTCCGCCGCGACGGGCAGCGCCGTCGGGACGCTCCGGTGAGCGGCGCGACCCCGCCGGGCGGCGACGCGGAGCGGTTCCACGAGGACTGGTCCCGGCTGCTCTCCGCCGACCACGGCATCGCCGTCCACCCCGGCCTGCTCGGCCGGCTGGTCGCGCGCACCGCCGCGCTGCTGCACCGGGCCCAGCAGAACGACCCCTTCGAGCCCCGGCTGGCCTCCCGGGCCGGTGCCGAACTGGTCGACGGGCACTTCACCGACCCGGTGCTGCTCGCCCGCGCCGTCGAACTGCTTCAGGCCCAGCCGCTCCACGACGGCCGCGGCCCCGCCCTCACCGGCGCCTTCGCGGCCGGCTGGGCGAACGCCCTGCGCGAGCGCACGCTGCGCGAGCAGGAGGCCATCCGCACCGCCGCCGACGCCGCCCGCAAGGAGGCCGAACGCGCGCTGCGCGCCTCCGAGGCCCGCTTCCGCGCCCTGTTCGAGAGCGCCGCGATCGGCATCGCGATCGGTGACACCGACGGCACCATCCTCGCGGTCAACAAGGCCGTGCAGGAGCTGTTCGGCGCCGGGCCGGGGGACATGGTCGGGCGCCGGGTCGACGACCTCGTCCACCCCGAGGACACCCCGGGCGTCTGGGAGGCGTACGAGGAGCTGATCAGCGGCAAGCGGGAGTACTTCCAGTTCGACAAGCCGTACTACCGGCAGGACGGCGAGGTGGTCTGGACCCACCTGACGGTCTCGCTGATCCGTGACGACGACGGGGTCCCGCAGTACCAGGTCGCGATGCTGGAGGACGTCACCGACCGCTACCGCCTCCAGGAGCGGCTGCGCCACCAGGCCACCCACGACCCGCTCACCGGCCTGCCCAACCGCGCCGCCTTCTTCGAGCGGCTGGAGAAGGTCTTCGACGAGCCGGAGCCGGGCGCCCGCTTCGGCCTCTGCTACGTCGACCTCGACGGCTTCAAGGTGGTCAACGACAGCCTCGGCCACGACATGGGCGACCAGCTGCTGTCCGCCGTCGCCGCCCGGCTCAAGGCCGCCCTCACCCCGCTCGGCCACCTGGTCGCCCGGCTCGGCGGCGACGAGTTCGTGGTGCTGCTGGAGAACTGCCGCGGCGAGCAGGAGGCGGTGGCCGCCGCCAAGACCGTGCTCAAGGCCCTGGCCGGGCCGGTGCTCATCGGTGACCACAAGCTCGCCGTCGGCGCCAGCGTCGGCGTGCTGGAGCGGAGGGTCTCCACCACCACCCCCGGCGCCGCCGTCCGGGCCGCCGACCTGACGCTGTACCGCGCCAAGGAGGCCGGCCGCGGCCGCTGGACGCTGTTCGACCCCAAGGAGAACGCCCGCGCGGTCAGCCGCTACGCGGTCTCGGTGCGGATGCCGGCCGCCCTCGACCGCGGCGAGTTCTTCATCGACTACCAGCCGCTCTACCGCCTCGCCGACGGCCGGATGGCCGCCGTGGAGGCGCTGGTGCGCTGGCGCCACCCGCAGCTCGGGGTGCTCGGCCCGGACGAGTTCGTCACCACCGCCGAGGAGACCGGGCTGATCATGCCGCTCGGCCGCTGGGTGCTGGAGCAGGCCTGCGGCCAGGCCGCGGACTGGATCAAGCACTACGGCGACGCCGCGCCGCAGCTGAACGTCAACCTGGCGGTGCGGCAGGCGCGCAGCGCCGCGCTGGTCACCGACCTCGGCCGGATCCTGGACGGCACCGGACTCGACCCGGCCCGGCTGCAGCTGGAGATCACCGAGTCGACGGTGGTCGGCCCCGAGGACGAGGCGCTGCGCACCCTGCACGGGCTGGTCGACCTCGGGGTGTCGCTGGCGGTGGACGACTTCGGCACCGGCTGGTCCAACCTCTCCTACCTGCGCGACCTGCCGGTCTCCGGGCTCAAGATCGCCGGGTCCTTCGTAGGCGACCTGCACGACCCGGCGAAGGACGGCGCCACCGGGTGGCGCATCGTCAGCGGCCTGGTGTCGATGGCGCACACACTCGGCCTGAACGTCACCGCCGAGGGCGTGGAGACCCGCAAGGACGCCGAGCGGCTGCGCGGGATGGGCTGCGACTGGGCGCAGGGCTGGCACTTCGGCCGCCCGGTGCGGCCCGAGGAGATCGCC
This sequence comes from Kitasatospora sp. NPDC059160, assembly GCF_042755465.1. Lineage (NCBI taxonomy): Bacteria > Bacillati > Actinomycetota > Actinomycetes > Kitasatosporales > Streptomycetaceae > Kitasatospora > Kitasatospora sp. NPDC059160. Next base: position 12,965 of record NZ_JBHZCN010000131.1, read on the forward strand.
CGCCGGATCGTCGAGGAGCCGGAGGGGCGCCCGGTAGAGGAGGGGTGAACCCGCCCGGGGAGGGGTGGGCCCGGCAGCTCCCGGCTCGGCTCCCACCTCCGCGCGCACGGGTTCCGGAACCGTCTCGGAACCGATCCGGAAACCGCCCTGCGGCCCTGCCCGGTATGCGGGATGATGGCGCGTCAAAATCACCACCCGGCACCGGTGCGCCCGTGGTCAACGCCTCCGCACCGGCCCCGGGGATCGGGGGAGGGGTACGCCGTGATGGGCGCAACGGAGGGCTCCGGTCCGGACGGTCCGGACGGTCCGGGCGGTTCGGGCGGTCCGGGCGGTTCGGGCGAGGGGGACGGGCGCCGGGGGCGGCCGGAGGAGTCGCCGCGGACCAGGGTCGACTGGGGCTCCCGGGAGCGGGGCACCCGGTTCCGGGGGTCGTGGGACCCGCGGCGCGGGCGGGGCGGAGCCCGGGACCGGGCCGCGGAGGAGGTCCGCCACGATCCGGAGGCCGCCACCCGGCGGACGCCCGGGCCCCGCCACGACCCGGAGGCCGCCACCGAGGTGCGCCGACCGCGCTCCGCGGCCGGCGGCCCGTCCTGGCAGGACAACATCGGCCCGGGGCCCGCGCCGGGCGGCGGACCCGCACCCGCACCCGCGGCCGGGCCCGCGCCCGCACCCGGGCCCACGGGCGGCCCCTTCGAGGACGACTTCCCCGAGGCCCTGCTGGACCGCTTCACCCCGCTGGGCAGGGCGGGCGCCGGCGCGGAGGGCACCGTCTGGTACGTCCGGCGCACCGACGGCGGCGCCGACGCCGCGGTCAAGGTGGCCGTCGGCGGCCAGCGGATGGACCACGACCTGCTCGCCCACCTGCGCAACGACGGCTTCCGCCGGCACGTCCCGCACCTGATCGACTACGGGCGGGTCCGCCACCACGGCGTGCCGGTCGACTGGGTGGCGATGGAGTACCTGCCCGTCACCCTCTCCGCGCACGTCGCCGCGCTGCGCCGCGGCGGTGCCCACGCCGACCCGCGGACCACCGAGCAGATCGTCTACGAGCTGGTCTCGCTGCTGGAGTTCTGGCAGCGGCGGATCCAGCGCAACCCGCTGGACTTCAAGCCGGTCAACATCCTGGTGCGCCCCGGCCGCGGCCCCGGGGAGTTCGTGATCGCCGACTTCGGCGGCGTCGACCGGCTCACCGACAGCCGCCGGTTCACCTCCACGATGATGGTCACCGTCGCCTACATGGCCCCCGAGCAGCTGGCCGGCAAGAACCACGAGGCCGGGCCCTGGTGGGGGCTCGGCAACGTGCTGTACGAACTGTTCGTCGGCCGGCCCCGGTTCGTCGGGGCGGACGGCGAGCGGGCGGCCGACCACGACCTGGAGCTGGAACTCGTCATGGGCGAGGAGGTGGACCTCTCCGCCGTCTCCGACCGGCGTCAACTGCTCCTACTCCAGGGCCTGTTCACCAAGAAGCCGGAGGACCGCTGGACTGCTGCGGAGGTCCGCAGCTGGTTGGCCGGCGGCAGCCCGGCGGTGATCCGGCGCCGTCCGCAGGCCCTGCGGCCGATCACCTTCCTGGGCGACCCGTTCACCGACCCGGTCCGGCTCACCGAGGTGCTGCTGCGCAACTCCGGTGCGGCGGCGCGCTGGCTCGCGGCGGTCGGGGCGGAGCGGCTGCGCGACTGGCTGCGCGACGAGGTCAAGGACTCCGTGTTCGACCTCCACTACCTCACCGACGTGGTCCGCGCCCCCGGCTCCCGGCGCGAGGCGGTGGCCGGCGTCGCGGTGCTCGCCCTCGGCGCCGCCTTCGCACCGGGAGCCGTCCCGCACTACCGTGACCGGCCGGTCGACCCGGCCGGGCTGGAACGCGTCGCCACCGAGCCGGACGGCGCCGCGTTCATCGACGAACTGGTCCGCGGCGGTGCCCCGGCCGTCGCCGCGCGCTACCACTGCTTCCACCCCGAGTGCTCCGGCGAGCACTGCTCCCGGCTGCTCGCCCTCGCCGCGCTCCCGGACGTGCTCGCCGAGGTGGAGCGCACGGCCCGGACGGTCGGCGGCGGCCGGCGCGGTGACGGCGGCCTCAGCCCCGAGGAGCGGGAGGAGGCGCACCGGCTGGCGGTCTGGCTGAGCATCCGTCCGGAGGAGCGGTACCGGCTGCTCGGCCGGCTGTCCCCGCTGCCCGCCGCGCTGCACCGGTTGCCGCTGCCGGTACGGGTGTCGGAGCTGGCCGCGCTGGTCGCGTCGGCGGTGGTGGACGGGGCGCTGACGGTCGGCGCCGGGGCCCGTACGTCGGCGCGCTCGGCGGCCCGGCGGCCGGCGCCCGACCCGGCGGCGGCCACCCCGCGGGACGTGGTGCGGCGGCGCTGGTCGGCGCTGCGGCGGCGGGCGGTGGGAGCCGACCCGGACCAGGTCGCGGGGCGGGCGGCACTGGTGGCCGCGGAGGCGGTGCGGCGGCGCGGTCGGGGCCGGGCGGAGCGGCCCGAACCGGAACCGGGGGCGCTGCGGGAGGGCGGTGCGCGGCCCGGGCGGGCGGCCCGGCTCTGGGCGGAGCGGCTGTGGGGGGAGCGGCGCCGGCGGCCGCCGGTGGACCGGGCGGCCCGGCTGCGGCTCTGGTGGCCGTACGCCCGCACCATGCTGCCGCGCCGGGTGGCGGCGGTGGCCCTGCTGGTGGTGGGCCTCGGGCTGCTGCTGTGGGCGGGAGCGGTGCTGCGCTACCCGGTCGAGGCCGGTCACGGGCTCGACCTCTCGCCGGACCTGTTCGGCGGGCCGCTGCACCTCGCCGGGCGGCAGGCGGCCGAGCAGGTGGTCGGGAAGCTGGGGGCGGCCTTCGTGGCGGCCGCCGTGCTCGCCTTCTTCCCGGCCCCGGTCGGCCTCGGTACGGCGCTGCTGGCCGGGGTGGGCGCGCTCGCGATCGGCTACCTGCGGCTCGGACCGCCGATGACGGCGGTGGAGGCGCCGCGGCCGGTGGCCGAGCGGGTGGTCATGTTCGAGGGCGGGATGGGGAGTTGGGCCGGGATCGCGGTGGTGGTGGCGGTCGTGGTGGCCGTGGTGCTGATCGAACGGGGGGCCAACCGGCTGCTGAGGCCCGCCCAGCGGGCCCGGCGGCAGGTGCGGGAGGCCTGGCGGGACCTCGACCGGCGGGCCGCGCGGGCCGCCCGGGTGGCGGGTACCGGGACGGGTTCCGGTACGGGCGCGAGGGCGGGGACGGAGGCCGCCGGGGCGTGGCGGCCGGGCCGGGCCGGCACCCGGGACCGGCTGCGGTTCGCGCTCACCGGTACCGGGGTGCTGGTCCTGCTGCTGTGGGCGGCGGTCGAGGTGCGGCTCGCGGCCACCGGCCCGCACCGCACGCCGGAGTCCTGGGGCACGGGGCAGACCGGTGCGGCCTACCAGGCGGGGTTCGTCGTCCTGCTGGCCGCGGTGTCGTTGCTGAGCACCCTGGGCACGCTGGTCACCGCCCGGGTGCTGCTGGTCGGTTGGATCCTCGGCACCCTGTTCCTGGGCGCGTGGCCCGGGGCGCTGGGGCCGGTGGAGGCGCTGCGGATCCCGGTGTTCGAGGGGCTGTTCGGCGCGGTCGCGGGCTGGTGGGGGCACGGCGCCTTCTGGGCCGCGCTGCTGGTGGCGCTGCCGCTGGCGGCGTACGGGGTGCTGCGGGCGGCGCGGGCCCGGGGGCGGGGCGGCGTCGGCTGACGGCCCCGTCCGGCCCGGGGGCGCGCCGTCCGGTTTGCCCCGCCCGGTTCGCAGCGTCCCGACCGCGCCGTCCGGGCCGTCCGGGCCGTGCCGGCCCGCCCGCGCCGATCGCGGTGGTCAGCCGACCAGTCGGGAGAGCTCGATCGAGTGCCCGGTCCGCTCCACCTTCGCGGTCAGGTAGCGGACGTTGCTCGCGGACAGGTGGACGCCGGTCGGCACCCGACGGCGGACGGTGATCCCGAGCCCGGCCAACTGGGCGGCCTTGTCCGGGTTGTTGCTCAGCAGGTCGACTTCGTCGACGCCGAGCGCGGTGAGCATCTGGGCGGCCGCGGTGTAGTCCCGGCCGTCCTCGGGCAGGCCCAGCGCGGTGTTGGCGTCGTAGGTGTCCAGGCCGGAGTCCTGGAGGGCGTAGGCGTCCAGCTTGTTGTAGAGGCCGATGCCCCGGCCCTCCTGGCGGAGGTAGAGCAGGTAGCCGCCGGCCTCGCTGATCCGCTCCACCGATTCGCGCAGCTGCGGGCCGCAGTCGCAGCGGTCCGAGCCGAAGACGTCGCCGGTCAGGCACTCGGAGTGCAGCCGCACCAGGGGGGTTCCGCCGGCCGGGACGGTGCCGAGGGCGAGCGCGAGGTGTTCGGCGCCGTCGGCGAGGCCGTGGAAGGTGGAGACCTCCGCATCGGCGCGGTAGCCGTCCGGGAAGGTCAGCGGGATGCGCACGTGCGAGCGCACCGTGGCGGAGCCGGGCTGAGGCATGGTGGGGCCTCCGTCGATCGGGGGTGGACCGGGGTGAACCGCTCCGGATCCGGACGGATCAGGGCGGGTCGGATGTCGACCGTACTCGGTCGTTCCAATTTGAACAACTGCTTACTGCCGGTGACCGCGGCGACTACGGAGGCGAACAACACCCCGCCCGCCCCCGCTGTTCCCGTACGGCGGTCCAGCATGTGGAAGGGACGGGACCCGAGGCATGGACACTGCGACACTTCGTCCCGTTTCCTGGGCACGGGAACGCCTCGCGCACGACCACCGACGACCACGGAAGGTCCTGATCAGATGCCCACGAGCCGCGCCACCACTCCCTCCGCCGCCTCCGCCGCTCCCGCCGCCGACCGGCCCCGCCTCGACGCCGAGCAGCGCGCGATCGAATCGCTCTACGCGGACGTGGTCCGCCGCAACAAGGGCGAGACCGAGTTCCACCAGGCCGTCCACGAGGTGCTGGAGACCCTCGCCCCGGTGCTCGCCCACCGCCCCGAGCTCCTCGACGCCCGGATCATCGAGCGGATCTGCGAACCCGAGCGCCAGCTGATGTTCCGGGTGCCGTGGACGGACGACTCCGGCGACATCCACGTCAACCGCGGCTTCCGGGTCGAGTTCAGCAGCGCCCTCGGCCCGTACAAGGGCGGCCTGCGGTTCCACCCCTCGGTGAACCTCGGGATCGTCAAGTTCCTCGGCTTCGAGCAGATCTTCAAGAACGCGCTCACCGGGCTGGCGATCGGCGGCGGCAAGGGCGGCTCCGACTTCGACCCCAAGGGCCGTTCGGACGCCGAGATCATGCGGTTCTGCCAGTCCTTCATGACCGAGCTGCACCGGCACCTCGGCGAGCACACCGACGTGCCGGCCAGTGACATCGGCGTCGGCGGCCGGGAGATCGGCTACCTGTTCGGCCAGTACAAGCGGATCACCAACCGCTACGAGGCCGGCGTGCTGACCGGCAAGGGCCTCGGCTGGGGCGGCGCGCAGGTCCGCACCGAGGCCACCGGCTACGGCTCCGTCCTGTTCACCGCCGAGATGCTGGCCAGCCGCGGCGACGGCCTGGACGGGCGCCGGGTGCTCGTCTCCGGCTCCGGCAACGTGGCCGTGTACGCGATCGAGAAGGCCCAGCAGCTCGGCGCGACGGTGCTGACCTGCTCCGACTCCTCCGGCTACGTGGTGGACGAGAAGGGCATCGACCTCGACCTGCTCAAGGAGGTCAAGGAGGTCCGGCGCGGACGGATCTCCGAGTACGCCGAACTGCGCGGCAGCCACGTGCGGTTCGTCGAGGGCCCGGGCGTGTGGAGCGTGCCCGCCGACGTGGCGTTGCCCTGTGCCACCCAGAACGAGCTGACCGAGGCCGACGCGCTCGCCCTGGTCCGTAACGGGGTGCTGGCCGTCGCCGAGGGCGCCAACATGCCCACCACCCCCGAGGCGGTGCGGGTCCTCCAGGAGTCCGGGGTGGCCTTCGGGCCGGGCAAGGCGGCCAACGCGGGCGGCGTCGCGACCAGCGCGCTGGAGATGCAGCAGAACGCCTCCCGCGACTCCTGGACCTTCGAGCACACCGAGCAGCGGCTCGCCGGGATCATGAAGCACATCCACGACTCCTGCCACACCACCGCCGAGCGCTACGGGCACCCGGGCGACTACGTGGTGGGCGCGAACATCGCGGGCTTCGAACTGGTCGCGGACGCGATGCTGGCCCAGGGCCTGGTCTGAGGCCGGTCACCCGGCGATCGGTGCCCGACCGGAGCGGGCACCGATCGTCGGGTACGGCAAGGTGGGTCCTTCCTACGGTGGTGATCGGCAAGGGAAGGACGGGGCGGCAGTGCTGGAGCACCTGAACCGGGCGATGGAGCACATCGAACGGCGCCTGGACCAGGAGATCGACGTGGCCGAACTGGCGCGGATCGCGATGACGTCGGAGTACCACTTCCGGCGGCTGTTCTCGATGCTCGCCGGGATGCCGCTGTCGGAATACGTACGGCGCCGGCGGCTGACCGTCGCCGGGGCGGAGGTCCTCGACGGCGGGCGGACGCTGCTCGACATCGCGGTCAGCTACGGCTACACCTCGGGGGAGGCGTTCGCCCGGGCGTTCCGGGCGATGCACGGGGTCGGGCCCGGAGAGGCCCGGCGCGAGGGTGCGGCGCTCATCTCCCAACCCCGGATGTCCTTCCGACTCATCGTGGAGGGAAGCAGCAGCATGGAGTACCGGATCGTCGAGAAGCCGGACTTCCGGATCGTCGGGAAGAAGGCCCGGGTCCCCCTGATCTACCTGGGGGTCAACCCGCACATCGCCGAGTTCATCCGGGGGTTGGGCGCGGAGACCGTCGAGCGGATCACCGCCCTGACGGCGAAGAACCCGCTCGGCATCGTGTCGGTGACGGACGACTTCTCGCCCAACCGGGAGGAGGGCTCCGAACTCGACTACTGGCACGCGGTGGTGGCGCGTGAGGACGCCGTCGTCCCGGACGGCCTGGACGTCCTGCACGTCCCGGCCGGGACCTGGGCGGTGTTCACCAACCGCGGGCCGTTCCCGCAGGCCCTCCAGGAGATGTGGGGGGACACCTACAGCCAGTGGTTCCCCTCCAACCCGTACGAGACCCGGCCGGGTCCGGAGATCCTCCGGACCAGCTTCGTCCCGGGGACGGGCGACGCGGAGGCGGAGCTCTGGCTCCCGGTGATGCGGGCGGTGCGGGGCTGACGGTCGGCAGGTGGCGGCTGACGGGTAACGGCCGACAGCCGACAGCTAACAGATGACAGAAAACAGATGACAGCTGACGGATAACAGATGTTGAAATCTGTCATCCGTCAGCTGTCTTTTGTTCGTCCGCCCCCGTTCGGCCCACCAGCGCCCGCCCCCGCCCCGCTGCGCCCCCCATGCTGGGGCGGGGGAGCAGGTGCCGCAGGGCGCTACCCGAGGAGTGGGATCACCGATGGCCAAGGCGTTCGGCTTCATCGACTACGGCGGACCGGAGACGCAGGAGTTCCTCGACCGCCCGGTGCTCGACCCCGGCCCGGGGCAACTGGCGGTCACCGTTCGGGCCGCCGGAGTCAACCCCGTGGACTGGAAGATCCGCCGGGGCTTCCTCGGCCGCGAGCGCCAACTCCCCGCCGTGATGGGCCAGGAGGCCTCCGGAGTGGTGCAGCGGATCGGTCCCGGGGTCACCGGCTTCACCCCCGGCGACGAGGTGTTCGGCCTCGTCGCCGCCGGCGCCTTCGCCGAACAGACCCTGCTGCGGGCCGAGTTGAGCGCCCTCAAGCCCGATGGCGTCGGCTTCGACCTGGCCGCCACGCTCGGCGTCTCGGTCGCCACCGCCGATGACGCGCTGCGCCAACTCGCCCTCGGTGCCGGGCGTACGCTGCTGATCCTCGGGATCGCCGGCGGCGTCGGCAGTGCCGCCGCCCAGATCGCCCGCAGCCGGGGCCTGGTCGTGCTCGGCACCGCGAGCGACGCCAACCGGTCGTACGTGGAGTCCCTCGGCGCGACGCAGATCCGCTACGGCGACGGCGTCGCCGAGCGGATCGCCGAGGCCGCCCCCGACGGTGTCGACGGCATCCTCGACCTGGTCGGCGGCGACGCCCTACGGGCGGTGGCCGGAGTCCGGACCGACCGGACCGAGCTGGTCAGCACCGCCGACCCGGCCACCGCCGCCGAGCTCGGCGGCGCGTACGTCACCCGCTCGACCAGCTCCGAGACCCTGGCCGCCCTCGCCGCCCTGGTCGCCGCCGGCGACCTCGACCCCCAGGTCACCGGCCGCTACCCGTTCGGCCGCGCCGGCGAGGCGCTCGCCGAGGTCGAGTCCGGGCACACGCGCGGCAAGGTGGTGCTCGAAGTCTCCTGAGAGAGCGGAGCTTTGATGGTCAGTCAGGTCAAGGCGCCGCAACACAGCCCGAGCGTCCCCGAGAGCCGAGAACCGAGAGTCAAGGGCCGAGAGCCATGAAGCAGACCTCCGTCACCACCGATGCCCCCTGCTGGGTCGAGCTGGGCACCGACGACCCGGCCGCCGCCCGGGTCTTCTACGCCGAACTGTTCGGCTGGCGCCCCGAGAGCGGTGTCCGCCCCGAGGACGACGGCTACACCCAGATGTTCCTGGGCGAGGCCGCGGCCGCCGCCGTCACCCCGCGCTACGCCCCGCAGCAGCCGGTGGCCTGGACGGTCGCCATCGCGGTCGCGGACGCCGACGCCACCGCGGCGAGGGCCGAGGCGGCCGGCGGCAAGGTCCGCAAGGAGCCCACCGACGTGACGGACCTGGGCCGCTTCTCGGTGGTCGCCGACCCGTCCGGCGCCGTCCTCATCCTCTGGCAGGCCCGGGCCTTCGCGGGCGCCGGGGTGTTCAACGAGCCGGGCTCGCTGGGCTGGGTGGAACTGGCGACCCGGGACGCGGCCGGGGCGCGGGCCTTCTACCCGGCGGTCTTCGGCTGGTCCGTCGCGCCGTCCGAGCACTACACCCAGTGGGGCCTGGACGGTCAGGACTTCGGCGGCATGGTGGTGATGGACGACGGCTTCCCGCCGCAGGTGGCGCCGCACTGGCTGCCGTACTTCTCGGTCGCCGACGTGGACAACACCGTCGGCCGGGCGGTCGCGATGGGCGCGGACGTGCTGATGCCCGCCTATTCCATGCCGGGCCGGCGGATCGCCGTCCTGCGCGACGCCCAGGGCGCCCCGTTCGGCGTCTACACCGACGGCGAGGCCGGGGACGGCGGCGGGGGGCCCTGAACGGCCGGTCCTCCCGTCCGCCGACGGGCGGAGCGCGAACGCAGGTCGGCCGCTCCCGCGCCCGCCGTGACGAGCAGCGCGCCCAGCGGCACCACGTCGCCGATCCGGTCGTACCAGGTCAGCGTCCCGGGCGCGGTGAGCGGCAGCCGTACGGTCAGCGCGCCGGTGGAGTCGGTGCCGAGCCGGGCGAGCTGCCGGCCCTGGGCGTCGAAGGCGGCCGAGACACCGGTCAGCGAGGCCTGGACGGCGGGCCGCCCGGTCTCGGCGGCCCGGATCGCGGCCAGCGAGACGTGCTGTTCGGGTGCCCAGGTGTGCTGGAAGGTCGAGGTGGAGGACTGGTAGACCAGCACCCGGGCGCCGTCCCGGGCGGCGGTGCGCGCCATGTCCGGGAAGGCCGACTCGAAGCAGATCAGCGCGCCGACCGGCAGCGGCCGGCCCGCCCGGTCGGTGGCGGGCAGTACGTGGAAGGCCGTGCCGGGGGCCCGGTTCTCGCCCGCGGCCCGGCTGACCCCGGCGATCCAGCCGAGGACGGGCCGCAGCGGGATGTACTCGCCGAAGGGCACCAGCCGGATCTTCCGGTAGCGGTCGACCACCCCCGCGGGGGAGACCAGCACCGCGTCCTTGGAGATCCGCCCGTCCGCCTTGCGGGCGTCCTCCCCGGCCATCACCTCGGCGCCGGTGGTGGCGGCGAGCCGGCGCAGCGCGTCCAGGGCGGCCGGGTCGCGGTCGAGGTCGGCGGTGGTGCTGCTCTCGCCCCACACCACCAGGTCGACCGGCCGCCCGACCAGGTCGGCGGTGGCCCGGACGCTCGCGTCGAAGCGGGCCTGCGGGTCCTCGACGACGCCGGGCTGGACGAGCGCCACGGTGACCGCCCCGGCCCCGACCGGTGCCGGGCGCAGCGCGAACAGCAGTGGTCCGGCGGCCAGCACCAGGACGGTGACCAGCGCCGCGACCGCCCGGGGCCGCCGGGGCACCGCCGTCAGGATGATCAGTACTCCGGTGTTGACGGCCGCCACCGCGGCGCTGACCAGCCAGATCCCGCCCGCCGAGGCGAGTCCGAGGACCGCCGGGTGCTGCCACTGGGTGGCGCCGAGCAGTGCCCACGGTCCGCCGAGCGCGTGCCAGGACCGCGCGTACTCGGTGCCCACCCAGACCGCGGGGACGACCAGCAGGGCGAGCAGTGCCCGGCGGGTGGTCGTCGGCGGGCGCAGCAGGCGGTGCACCGCGTACCCGACCGGCGCCTGCAGGGCCCCGAACAGCACGGCGAGTACGGGCAGCGCCGGTCCGACGGAGGGGACCAGCCAGTACATCGCGGTGAGGATGAAGCCCGCCCCGAACCACCACCCGCGCACCGCCGCCTCCCGCCCCGACGGTGCCCGTTGGGCGAGCAGCAGCCCGGGGACGAGCGCGACCCAGGCGAGCCAGGCCTGGCCGGGGGTCGGGAACGCGACCACCGGTACGGCTCCGGCCGCCAGTGCGGCGAGCCGCGCCCGGTAGCGGTGGCGGTGCGGTGCGTGCGGCTCCCGGGCGTCGGTCGGGGCCGTGCTCGGGACTGGGCCGGCGGTGCCGGTGCGGCGCGACATGCCCCGTATTGTCCGCTCGGGTGACGGCCGGTGCCAGATGGCGGTACGCGTGGTTGACGCCGGTCCTCGGAACGGTGCAGGTCGTTGGAACGAGCCGTTGGAACAAGCGGACGGATTCCCGTGACCGAACCGCGGCCGGCCCCCCCCCCCCGGGGGGGGGGGCCGGCCCCCCGACAGGGCGGGGGGGGGAGCCCCAAAAGACACACACCCGGGG
>NZ_JBHZCN010000132.1:0-23698 GCF_042755465.1 Kitasatospora sp. NPDC059160
GCGGGGGGGGGGGCTGCGGGGGTATGTGGCCCTGTGCGCCTCGGGGGGGGGGGCCCGGGGGGGGGGGGGGTGGGGGGGGGCCGGGGGGGGGGGGGGGGGGGGGGGGGGGGTCGCGGCGGCCGCCGCGGCGAGGGTGGCTCGGTGCTGGAGCAGGAGCACGGTGAGGGCGGCGATCTCCTCGGGGGTGAGGTCCTGGTCGGTGCGGAAGAGGACGGGGCGGAAGAGGTCGGTGCGGAAGAGGGCGGGGCGGTCGGTCACGGGAGCCTCCGGGTGGGGGAACCCCGACGGCCCCGACGCGGGGCGTCGGGGCCGTCGAGGGGGGTCGTCGGATCAGGCGTGCTTGACCAGGAGGAGACGGTGCATGGGGGTGTCGAGCAGGGCGACGCGGCGCAGCCCGGCGTCGGCGAGCCACTGGTCGTAGTCCTGGACGGTGAAGGCGTCGCCGCCGCCGGTGGCGAGCATGGAGGCGGCGAAGAGGCGGAAGAAGCGGTTCTGGGTGTTCCCGTCGGTGCTGTCCTCGTCGACGATGTGGTCGGCGATGGCGATGACGCCGTCCTCGGTGAGGGACTTGGCGGAGCGGAGGAGGAGTTCGCGGGCCGACTCGGGGGTCTGGAGGTGGAAGATGTTGACGAAGAGGGCGACGTCGACGCCGGTGCCCCAGTCGTCGGACCAGAAGTCGGCGATCTCCGGGTTGAAGCGGTCGGCGACACCGAGGCGGTGGGCCTGGGCGTTGGCGATCGGGACGATCCGCTCGGCGTCCAGGGCCCGGGCGTTGAGGCCGCTGAACTCCTGGAGCAGCAGCTGGCTGTAGATGCCGGTGCCGCAGCCGACGTCGAGCAGGGTGCGGCCGGCGCCGTCGGTCCAGCCCTGCTCGCGCAGGGCGTCGGCGAGGGTGGCGGCGATCGGCGGGGCCCAGAAGTTGATGCCGCGGACGAGGGAGGTGTAGTCCTCCTCGGAGATCTGGTTGAGCTGCTGCGAGCCCTCGGAGTTGCGGGCGCCGGAGCGGACGTTGCCGGCCAGGTTGCGCCAGGCGCCCCAGGCGACGTTGCGGTCGTGCCGGATCTTGCCGACCAGGCTGTACAGGCCCTCGGGGGCGAAGACGTCGTGCATCTCCGGTGGCAGGGTGTAGACGGCCTGGCCGTCCGCCGCGCGGCTGCGCTCGACCACGTCGTAGGCGGCCAGGCCGTCCAGCAGGACGCGGGTGGCGCGCAGGTCGGTGCCGAGCCGGCTGGAGAGCTCCCCGGCGGTGGCCGGGGCGGCGATCAGGGCGGTGAAGGCGCCGAGGTCGTGGGCGGCCTCGATGACGCCGGTGGCCCAGATGCCGATGAGGTGCTCGTACATCCGGTGGGCGGCGTTGACGCCGGTGCCGCGGCCGGGGAGCAGCTCGGTGTCGACGAGCGGGGTGTGGTTGTCGAAGGTGCGCACGGCGGGGATGGTCATGGTCGTTTCTCCTAGTCGAGGTGGACGGTGCGTCTGGTGCGTCTGGTCACAGGACGATTCCGCCGTCGATCTGCAGGACCGAACCGGTGAGGTAGGCGGACTGGGGGCCCGCCAGGAAGGCGACCGATTCGGCCACCTCGTCCGCCGTGCCGAAGCGGCCGAGCGGGATGTGCTTGAGGGCGTCGGTGCGTTGGGCGTCGGTGAGCACCGAGGTCATGTCGGTCTCGATCATGCCGGGGGCGACCGCGTTGACCCGGACCCCGTAGCGGCCGACCTCCTTGGCCAGCGCCCGGGTGAGCGCGATGATCCCGGCCTTGGAGGCCGCGTAGTTGCTCTGGCCGGGGTTGCCGTAGACGCCGGAGACGGAGCTGAGGGTGATGATCGAGCCGGCGCGGCGCTTGACCATCGGGAAGGCCACCGCGCGGCAGAGGTTCGCGGTGCCGGTCAGGTTGGTGTCGGTGACGGACCGCCAGTCGTCGTCGGACATCAGGAGGAGCGGCTTGTCGCGGGTGATTCCGGCACTCGCGACGGCGACGGTGATCGGGCCGAGCTCCTCCTCGGTGCGGGTGACCCAGGCGCGGACGGCGGCGGCGTCGGTGACGTCGACCTTCTCGGCCAGGACGGCGACGCCGAGGGCGTCGAGTTCCTTGGCCAGGACGTCGGCGGCCTGCCGGTCGGACTGGTAGCAGAAGCTGATCGGGTGCCCCTCGGCGGCGAGCCGCAGGGCGGCGGCCTTGCCGATGCCGCGGGAGCCGCCGCTGATCAGGACGGTGCCGGGAGTGCTCATCGGTCACCGCCGGTGAGGCGCAGGACGGCGCAGGCGGCCAGGCCCTGGTGGTCGAGCGAGGCGATCACGGCGAGGCGGCCGGCGGCCGCGGGATCCTGCTCGGCCAGGGACAGGACGGTGGTGAGGGAGAAGACGGTCGCGGCGGAACCGGTGTCGCCGAGCAGGTCGGGGACCCGGTCGACGGCCTCGGAGCCGACCAGCTCGGCGAGCCGGTCGCGGGCCGGCTGCCCGGTGACGGCCGCGGCCCAGACCTGGTCGGCGGTCGCGTCGGCCTGGGCGAGGGCGTCGAGGACGGTGGCGGCCAGGGCCGCCTGCGGGTCGTCGTCGACGTCCAACCGGACGTCCAGGGCCAGTAGTTCGGCCAGCACCCGGCGGCCGGGCGGCAGGGTCCGCCCGGTCTCCACCAGCAGGACGGCGCTGCCCTCGCCGCTGGGCCGGTCGTTCTCCCCGGCCAGCCACTCGCGGGTCTCGGACTGCTCCTCCACCGCGCCGACCAGGGCGCGTTCGGCGCGGCCGGCCGCCAGCAGGCGGCGGGCGTAGCCGAGGGCGAGCAGGCCGCCCGCGGCGCCGCCGGCCAGGGTGGTGTTGGGGCCCTTGAGGTCGAAGCGGATGGCGGTGGCCGCGGCCGGGCCGTTCATCAGCACGTTCGGCATCAGCTGGGCGGGCACGTCGTAGGGCTTGTCGCCCTCGAAGGAGGCCCGGCTGAACCCGGCGGCGCTGTGGGCGCTGCCGAGGGTGGTGCCGAGGACGAGGGCGGTGCCGCCGCCGGTGGCGATCGGGCTCTGCGCGGCCTCGGCCTCGCCGAGCAGTTCGCGGACGGCGGTGACGGCCAGGCCGGTGGCCCGGTCGAAGGTGCGGGTGCCGGCCTTGCCGAGCACCTTGCGGGTCTCGAAGTCGGGTACCTGGTAGGCCGGTTCCCCCCGGCCGACCCCGGCCGCGAACGCGTCGCGGCCGAGGCCGAAGGGGGAGACCGCGGACCATGCGGTGATCAGCGGCCGGTCCCGATGGATCGTGGTCGAGCTCGTGCGCTCGCTCATCGGCTGGGCTCCTCCTCGTGGCGCCCCAGGACGACGGAGGCGTTGTTGCCGCCGAAGGCCAGTCCGTTGTTGACCACCACCCGGAGGTCCGCGGGGACGGAGTGGTTGGGCACGCAGTCGATCTGGCACTGGGGGTCGGTGGTGCGGTGGTTGACGGTGGGCGGGACGAAGCCGTGGGCCAGCGCGAGCGCCGAGGCGGCCGCGCCGAGCGCGCTCGCCGCGCCCATCGAGTGGCCGAGCATCGCCTTGAGGGCGACGGTGCGCGGCGGGGTGTCGCCGAAGACCTCGCGGATCGCGCGGGTCTCGGTGATGTCGTTGGTGGGGGTGCCGGTGCCGTGGGCGGAGACCAGGTCCACCTCGGCCGCCTTGACCCCGGCGTCGTTGAGCGCCAGTTCCATGCAGCGGGCGACGCTCGACTGGTCGGGGGCGGTGGGGTGGTGGGCGTCGCAGTTGAGCCCGTAGCCGAGCAGCTCGGCGTAGATCCGGGCGCCGCGGCGCCGGGCCGAGTCGAGGGTCTCCAGGACGAGGACCCCCGCGCCCTCGGCCGTGAGGAGCCCCTCGCGGTCGGCGTCGAACGGACGGCAGTAGTCGGAGGAGACCAGGCCGAGCCGGCTGAACCCGGCGAAGGTGCGGCGGCAGATCGCGTCCGCGCCGCCGACGACGGCGATGTCCGCCTCGCCGGTGCGCACGGCGTCGAAGCCGTCGCCGATCGCGTAGTTCCCGGCCGCGCAGGCGGTGCCGAGGACGGCCGGGACGACCCGCGGGAGCCGCAGCTCCCGGGCGATCGCCAGGGCCAGCTGGTGGGCCGGCAGGCGGCCGGCCACCAGCTGGTCGACCGGGTGCTCCGGCCCGTTGGCGACCGACTCCGCGATCAGCTTGTCCAGCTCGGGCGCCTCGCCGTCGGTGGTGCCGATGGTGATCTGGGCGCGGAGCCCGGCGAGCTCCTGCTCGTCGAGCCCGGCGTCCCGGACGGCCATCCGGGCCGCCGCGACGGCGAACTGGGTGGCGCGGCCGAGCTCCTCGACCGGGAGGCGGTGGATCCACTGCTCCGGCTCGAAGCCGTCGACCTCGTGGCCGGAGGTGCGCAGGAACCCGTCGGTGTCGAAGCTGGTGATCGGACCGGCACCGCAGCGGCCCTCGCGCAGGGCCGAGGTGAAGTCCTCGACCCCGTTGCCGATGCTCGACAGGACGCCGATGCCGGTCACCACCACGCGCTGCGGCGCGGTCATCGGGCGGTCGCCCGGGACAGGACCTCCAGCACGGCGCCCAGGTTGACCATGTTGGGCAGCTCCTCCTGCGGGATGGTGACGTGGAACTCCTTCTCCAGACGGGCGAGCACCTCGATGGCGTTCAGCGAGTCGGCGCCGTAGTGGTCGATGAAGTGGTCGGTGAGGGTCAGTTCGTCCAGCTCCAGGTCGAGGCAGTCGGCGACGATCTCGCGGACCTTGGACTCGTCGATGGCGACGGTGCTCATGGGGTGCTCCTCAGGTGGTGTCGGATCGGTGGTGCTCTGGTCGGGCGGTGTTCGGGGGTCAGGCGGTGGCGTCGATCAGGCTCTGCGGGCGCAGGTCGGTCCAGCTGCGCTCGATGTGGTCCAGCGCCTCCTGCCGGGTGCTCGCGCCCTTGACGGTCCGCCAGCCGGCCGGGACCTCGGCGAAAGCGGGCCAGAGGCTGTGCTGGTTCTCGTGGTTGGCGAGGACGAGGAAGGTGCCTTGCTCGTCGTCGAACGGGTTGCTCATGATTTCTCGGTCCTTTCGGAAATCCCGGAAATCGTCCGGTTCTCGGGCGCAGTGCCCCCGGGATGGAATTTCCGGGGCGGCCACCGGTATTTCGGTGCGGTGTTTCAGGATTCCTTGCGGAGGACGGCGGAGAGGGTTTTTCCGATGGATTCGGCCGGCGCCGGTTCGAGCATCGAGTCGTGGTCGCTGTCGACCGGGTGCCGGAGGATCCGGCCGGTCACGTGGGCCTGCCAGGACTCCTCGTCCGGGTCGCCCGGGGCCCGGCCCCGGGTGGCCGCGAACAGGAGGAGGTCCCCCTGGAAGCGGCCGGGGCGGTGGGCCTCGCCCAGTGCGCTGTGGGTGCGGATCACCCCGAGCAGTCGGACCAGCTCGGTCTCGTCCAGCTCCGCGAGCGCGTTGCCGGCCTCGGCCAGGCGCCGGCGTGCGGTGCCGGGGTCGAGCGGGCCGTCGCCGGGGAGGCCGGCCCGTTCGAGCAGTTCGGCGAGGACGGCCCGGTCGTCCGGCAGCTCCTCGGCCGGCGCGCCGGTCCCGGGGTAGCCGTCCAGGTCGGCGAGCAGTTCGACCTGCTCGCCGCGGGCCTGCAGCTGGACCGCGATCTCGTGGGCGACGAGCCCTCCGAACGACCAGCCGAGAATACGATAGGGCCCCGCCGGCTGGATTTCCAGCATTTCGCCGAGATATTTTCCGGCGATTTCCCGGACGGACTCCGGGGTCTTTTCCGGGGAGCGTACCCCACCGGTCTGGAAAGCGTACACGGGAATGTCCGTGTCAATTTCCGCGGCGAGCGTCAGGAAAGGCCAGCCGAGCCCGACCGCGCCGTGCACGCAGAACAGCGGACGGCTGCCGCCGGTCGGCCGGACGGCCAGGACGGGCGCGAACGGGTCCTCGGGCGCACCGGTGCCGTCGGCCGTGCCGGTCACCAGGGCCAGGCCGGCCACGGTGCGGTGGGCGAAGACGTCGGCGGGGGTGAGCGAGAGCCCGGCCGCGCGGGCGCGGCTGACCAGTTGGATCGATTTCAGGCTGTCGCCGCCCAGCTCGAAGAAGCCGTCCTCGGCCCCGACCCGGTCCAGGCCGAGCACCTCGGCGAAGACCCGGGCGAGGGCGCGTTCGACCGGTCCGTCGGGCGCGCGGCCGTCCGAGCGGGCCACCGCCCGGTCGTCGGCCGCGGGCGCGGGCAGCGCCTTGCGGTCCACCTTGCCGTTCGGGGTGAGCGGCAGGGCGTCCAGCTGGACGTAGGCGGCCGGGAGCATGTACTCCGGCAGCACGGCGGCCAAGTGGGCCCTCAGCGCCGCCGGTTCGGGCCGTTCCGGGCCGGCCGGCACCACGTGGGCGACCAGCCGGCGGACACCGGGCGGGTCCTCCCGGTCGGTCACCGAGGCCCGTTCGATCAGCGGATGGTCCGTCAGCACGGCCTCGATCTCGCCGAGTTCGATCCGGAAGCCGCGGATCTTCACCTGGTGGTCGACCCGGCCGAGGTAGTCGAGCGAGCCGTCCGGCCGCCAGCGGGCGAGGTCCCCGGTGCGGTACATCCGGGAGCCGGGCGGGCCGTACGGGTCGGCGGTGAAGCGTTCGGCGGTCAGGCCGGGGCGGTCCAGGTAGCCGCGGGCGAGGCCGGTGCCGGCCAGGTACAGCTCGCCGACCACCCCCGGTGGTACCGGGCGCAGCGCGGCGTCCAGCAGCCGGGCCTGGTTGCCGGCCAGCGCGCGGCCGATCGGCGGGGTGCCGGTGTGGTCGGGCGGCAGGTCGACGCCGAGCGAGTAGATCGTGGTCTCGGTCGGGCCGTACAGGTTGCTGACCTTCGCCGCGGCGCCGGTCAGCGCGGCGGCCAGGGCCGGGCTGAGGGCCTCGCCGCCGGTGAGCACGTGCACCCGGGCGAGCGATTCGGGCCGGGCGGTGACCAGGGCGTGCCACAGCGTCGGGGTGGCCTGCATGACGTCCGCCCCGGTGGCCAGGGCGAGGTCGGCGAGCAGCTCCGGGTCGCGGACGGTGTCGTGCGGGGCGAGCACCAGCCGGGCGCCGCCGAGCAGCGGGCCGAACAGTTCCAGGTTGGCGATGTCGAACCCGAAGGTGGTGACCGCCAGCAGGGTCCGTCCGGGGGCCAGGGCGACCCGTTCGGTGAGGTCCAGCAGGTGGTTGACCAGGGCGCCGCGCGGCACCACGACGCCCTTGGGGCGGCCGGTGGAGCCCGAGGTGTAGATGACGTACCCGCCGTGCTCGGGCCGTACCGGGCCGGCCAGTTCGGCCGGGCGCAGGTGCTCGGAGGGCTGCTCGTCGACCCGGGCGCGGGTGGCCGGGTCGTCCAGCAGCAGCAGCCGGCCGGCCTCCAGGCCGGGGACGGCGGCGGCCACCGCGGCGGTGCTGAGGGTCAGCACCGGCTGGGCGTCCTTGAGCATCCCGGCGATCCGGTCGGCCGGGTAGGAGGGGTCGATCGGCAGGTAGACGGCGCCGCTCTTGACCGTCGCGAGCGCGGCGACCACCAGGTCGACCGAGCGCGGCAGTGCGATCGCCACCAGCCGGTCCGGCTCCGCGCCCTGGGCGACCAGGGTGCGGGCGAGCCGGTTGGCCCGCCGGTGCAGCTCGGCGAAGTCGAGCTCCAGGCCGGCGAATTCGAGCGCGACCGCGTCCGGGTGGGCGTCCGCGGTGGCCTCCAGCAGGGCGGCCAGCGGCTGGCCGTCGCCGCGGGCGGCGGCGCCGTCGCCGAGGGCGAGCAGCTCCTCCCGCTCGCCGGGCAGCAGCACCGGGGCGGTGCCGATCGGCTTGTCCGGCCGGTCGACCAGCACGCCCAGCAGGTGCACCAGCCGGTCGGCCAGCCGCTGGGCGCCGGCCGCGCCGAACAGGTCGGTGCTGTACTCCAGCCGCCCTTCCAGGCCGCCGGGGCCGTCCGGGCCGCTGAGCTCCGCGAGTTCGAAGCAGAGGTCGAGCCGGGCCACGCCGAGCTCGGCCGCGCCCGCCTCGGCGGTGACGCCGGGCAGCTCCAGCCGGGCGGCGGCGTTGTTGTGCAGGGCCAGCAGGGTCTGGAACAGCGGGTTGCGGCCGTGGGCGCGCTCGGGGCCGAGGGCGTCGACCAGCTTCTCGAACGGCAGGTCCTGGTGGGCGTAGGCGGCCAGGTCGACGGCCTTCACCCGGTCCAGCAGCTCGCGGAAGGTCGGGTCGCCGGACAGGTCGGTGCGCAGCACCAGGGTGTTGACGAACATGCCGACCAGGTCGTCCAGGGCGTCGTCGGTGCGGCCCGCGATCGGGGTGCCGAGCGGGATGTCCTCGCCCGCGCCGAGCTTGCCGTACAGCGTGGCCAGCGCGGCCTGGAGCACCATGAACAGGCTCGCCCCGCTCTGCCGGGCCAGGGCGAGGGCCCGGTGGTGCAGTGCGGCGGGGACGGCGAAGCGGACGGCGGCGCCGCGGTAGCCGGCGGTGACCCGGCGGGCGCTCTCCACCGGCAGCTGGAGCTCCTCCGGCAGCCCGGCCAACTGCTCCTTCCAGTAGGTGGTCTGGCGGGTGAGGAGGGACTCCTCGTCGTCCTCCGCGCCGAGCAGTTCGCGCTGCCAGAGCGCGTAGTCGGCGTACTGCACCGGCAGCGGCGTCCAGGCGGGCGCGCGGCCGGCCAGCCGGGCGGCGTAGGCGGTGGAGAGGTCGCGGGCGAGCGGCCCGTTGGACCAGCCGTCCCCGGCGATGTGGTGGATCACCACGACCAGCAGGTGGTCCTCGGGGCCGGCCGCGAGCAGGGTGGCCCGGATCGGCGGCCGGTGCGCCAGGTCGAAGGTTCCGGTGGCGAACTCCGCTGCTGCCTCGGTGAGTTCGGCCTCGGACCGGTCGCCGAGGGGCAGCTCGCGGACGGGCAGCTCGACGGCGGCCCGCTCGACCGGGAGGACCAGCTGGTACGGCAGGCCGTCGCGGTCCGGGAAGACGGTGCGCAGGCTCTCGTGCCGGCCGACCACGTCGGTCAGCGCGGCGGCCAGCGCGGCGCGGTCCAGCGGGCCGCGCAGCCGCAGCGTCCACGGCAGGTTGTAGGTGGCGGAGGGGCCTTCCAGCCGGTCCAGGAACCAGAGCCGCTGCTGGGCGTACGACAGCGGCAGCCGGTCAGGTCGGGCCCCGGCGGTCAGCGCGGGACGGACGGCGTCCTGGGTGAGCCGGCCGGCCAGGGCGGCCACGGTGGGCGCCTCGAAGACGGTGCGCAGCGCCAGTTCGGCGCCGAGCAGCGTACGCACCCGGCTGACCAGCCGGGTGGCCAGCAGCGAGTGGCCGCCGAGCTGGAAGAAGTCCTCGTCGATGCCGACCGCGGGCCGGTCGAGCACCTCGGCGAAGGCGGCGCAGAGCACCTCCTCCTGCGGGGTGCGCGGGCCGCGGCCGGTCGCGGCGGTGAGGTCGACCTCGGGCAGCGCCTTGCGGTCCACCTTGCCGTTGGGGGTCAGCGGCAGGGCGTCCAGCACCACCAGGGCGGAGGGCACCATGTACTCGGGCAGCAGCGCGGCGGCCGCGGCCCGGCAGCGGGCCGGGTCGACCGGGCCGGTCAGGTAGCCGACCAGCCGGGCGTCGCCGGCCCCGCCGCGGCGGACCACCACCACGGCGTCGCCGACCTGCTCGATCGAGCGCAGCGCGGCCTCGACCTCGCCGGGCTCGATCCGGTGGCCGCGGATCTTGAGCTGGTGGTCGACCCGCTCCAGGAACTCCAGCTGGCCGTCCGGCCGCCGGATCACCCGGTCGCCGGTGCGGTACATCCGGGCGCCCGGCAGCGGGCTGAACGGGTCGGCGACGAACACCGCGGCGGTGCGGCCGGGCTGGTCGAGGTAGCCGCGGCCGACGCCGCGCCCGCCCACGTACAGCTCGCCGGGGACGCCGTCCGGGACCGGGCGCAGGGCGTCGTCCAGGACGTACAGTCCGGTGCCGCGCACGGCGCGGCCGATCGGGGCGCGCACCGAGTCCAGCTCGGCCGGGGAGCCGATCACGGCGTGGGTGACGTCGTCCGAGCACTCGGTCGGCCCGTACGCGTTGACCAGCGGGATCGCCGGGTAGCGGGCGAACCAGCGGTGCGCCAGGTCGGCGGGCAGCGCCTCGCCGGTGACGACCAGCTTGCGCAGCCCGTCCAGGACGGGCGGCTCGGCGCCGTCGTCCCAGCTGTCCAGGGCGGTGCGCAGCAGCGAGGGGACGACCTCCAGCACGGTGACGCCCTCGGGGGCGACCAGGCCGAACAGGGCCTGCGGGTCGGCGGCGAGGTCGCGGCCGGTGACCCGCAGCCGCCCGCCGACGACCAGCGCGGCGAGCATCTGCCAGACCGAGATGTCGAAGGTGACCGGGGCGTTGTGGACCAGCACGGTGTCCCCGTCCAGCTCCAGGTCGGCGACCTTGGCGAGCAGGTGGTTGACCATGCCCGCCCGGTGCACCATGGCGCCCTTGGGGCGGCCGGTGGAGCCCGAGGTGAAGATGACGTACGCCAGGTCGTCGCCGGCCCCGCGCGGGGCGGGCAGCCGCTTGGCGGTCCCGGTGCCGGTGGCGAGGGCCGTGATGTCCAGCACCGGGACGTCCAGGCCGGCCGCGGCCAGCAGTTCGGCGGCCGCGGCGTGCTCGTCGGGGCCGACCAGCAGGGCGCCGATCCGGGCCTCGGCGGCCAGCACGGCGGCGCGCGCGACCGGCGCGGCGACGTCCAGCGGCAGCCAGGCCGCGCCCGCGCCGAGCACGCCGAGGACGGCGGTGACGAAGCCGCAGCCGGGCGGGGCCAGCACCCCGACCGGTCCGGTCGCGGCGCCCGCCCGGGCCAGGGCCCGAGACACGGCGCCGGCCCGGGTGGCCAGTTCGCGGTAGCCGAGCCGCTCGGTGCCGTCGGCGACGGCGACGGCGTCCGGGCGGGTCCGGGCGAACCGCTGCACCCGTGCCACCACGTCCGTCCACGGGTCGGTCTCGGCCGGCTCCGGGGCGGGGACGGCGAGCCGGGCGCGCTCGCCGGGCAGCAGCAGGTCCAGCCGCCCGAGCGGGCGGTCCGGCTCGGCCTGGGCGGTGCGCAGCACGTGCAGCAGCCGCTCGGCGACGAGGGCGGCCTCGGCCGGGGTGAACCGGGCGGTGTCGTAGCCGATCTGGAGGCGCAGCCGCTCGCCGGGCAGGGCCATCAGGCTGAGCGGGTAGTGGTTGGCGTCGCCGGCCCGGAGGCCGGTCAGCCGCAGTCCGGCGACCTCGCCGGCCAGCGCCTGCGGGTCGAGCGGGTAGTTCTCGAAGACCAGCACGCTGTCGAAGAGGTCGCCGACCCCGGCGTTGCGCTGGATGGTGTCGAGGCCGAGGTGCTGGTGCGGGAGCAGCAGCGACTGGCGGTCCTGGAGCGCGGACAGCAGCTCGGTGAAGCTCTGCGCCGGGTCGAGGTCGACCCGGACCGGCAGGGTGTTGATGAACAGGCCGACCATGCCCTCGACGCCGGGCAGCTCCGGCGGGCGGCCGGAGACGGTGCCGCCGAAGACGATGTCGCGCAGCCCGGTGAGGGTGCCCAGCACGGTCGCCCAGGCGCCCTGCACCACGGTGTTGACGGTCAGCCCGCGGGTGCGGGCCCAACCGGTGAGCGCGGCGAACTCCGGCGCGTCCAGCTCGACGGCGTGCTCGCCGGGCATGCCGGGCCGGCCGGGTTCGGCGGCGGCCGTGCCGGACAGCCGGGTGGGCTCGGTGAAGCCCTCCAGCGCGGCCGTCCAGGCCGCCTCGGCCGCCGCCCGGTCCTGCCGGGCCAGGTGGGCCAGGTAGGACTTGTACGGGGCGGGGCGGGGCAGCGAGACGCCGCCGTCGGCGTAGCAGGCGAACAGTTCGCGCACCACGACCGGCATGGACCAGCCGTCGAACAGGATCTGGTGGGAGGTCAGCACCAGCCGGTGCTCGCGCTCGCCCAGCCGCAGCAGGCTGAACCGCAGCAGCGGCGGGCGGGCCAGGTCGAAGGGGCGCAGCCGGTCGGCTTCGGCGAGCTCCTCGGCTGTTGCTCGCCCGCTCGCCTCCGGGCGCTCGGACCCGGTGCCGACACTCCTCGCTCCGGCACTCCCTCCTCCGTCGGTCGCCCGTCGCTCGTCGCTCTCGGCACCGGCGCGCCCTTCCGCTCGGGGCGGGGCCGAGGACGGCAGGCCGCGCAGGTCGACCTCGCGCCAGTCCAGCGCGACCTCGCGCGGTACGACCTGGACCGGGTCGCCGTTCTTGCGGTAGCGGAACGCGGCCCGCAGGTTGGGGTGCCGCTCCAGCAGGGCGGTGACCGCCCCGCGCAGCCGGGCCGGGTCCAGGTCGCCGGCCAGGTCCAGCACCAACTGCACGGTGTAGACGTCGAGTTCCTCGCGGTGGTACTGCGCGTGGAACATCAGTCCTTCCTGCAGCGGTGCCACCGGCAGGATGTCGCTCAGATTGGAGCTCCGTCCGGGGCGTCGCCCGGTGCGGGGCTCGGCCGAGGCCGTGGTCACAGCTCGTCCCCCCAGTCGTCCATCTCGTCCTCGAATTCGTCGATCTCGTCCTGGCTGAGTGCCACCAGGTCGAGGTCGGACGGCGTCCAGCCGCCCGCGCCGGGTTCCCGGGTGTGTCGCACCAGGGCCCGCAGGGCGGTGAACCAGCCGTCGGCCACGGCCTCGGCGTCGGCCTGCGCCAGGGCCCGGCCGGCCCAGGTCCAGCGGGCGTTCAGCCGCGGTCCGTCCGCGCCGTCCTCGGTCACCGCGTTGACGTCCAGGACGTGCGGCAGCGGCATCCCCGGGTCGGACCCGGCGGCCAGTGCGGCGGACCGCTCGGTCAGCGACCAGTCCTCGTCGGTGGGCGCGGGCAGCCGGCCCAGGTAGTTGAAGCCGAGCTGCGGCCGGGCGGCGCCGGACAGCTCCGCGGTGCCCGCTCCGTCCGGGCCGTGCTCGGCCAGGTACCGCAGCAGGCCCCAGCCGAGCCCGTGTCCGGGCACCATCCGCAGGTGCTCCTTGACCAGCTTGAGGCTGTGTCCGGCGGCCGGACCGCCGGCCAGCGCCTCCGCCAGGTCCACCGGGCCCGGGTCGAGCCGCAGCGGGTAGGCGGTGGTGAACCAGCCGACCGTGCGGGACAGGTCCACGCCGGGGGCGAACTCCTCGCGCCCGTGGCCTTCCAGCTCCACCGGGACGGCGCCCTCGGGCCGTCCGGTGCGCCGCCGCCAGTCGGCGACGGCCAGTGCCAGGGCGGTCAGCAGCACGTCGTTCACCTCGGCGTGGAACGCCCCGGTGACCTCGGTGAGCAGCGCCGCCGTGGTGTCGGTGTCCAGGACGCGGTGCAGCGTCCGGGCGGTGGCGACGGTGTCCACCGCCGGGTCGGCGGCCCGGTGGCCGAGCGGGGCCTGCCCGCCGGCCGACTCGGCGCGCCACCAGTCGAGTTGGGCGCGCAGCTCGGGCGTGCCCGCGGTCCGCTCCAGCAGCGCGGACCAGTGCCGCAGCGAGGTGCCGACCGGCTGCAGCCGGACCGGCTCGCCGGCCCGTACGGCCGCGTGGGCGCGGGCCAGGTCGGGCAGCAGCACCCGCCAGGACACCCCGTCGACCACCAGGTGGTGCAGGGTGAGCAGCAGCTCGCCGCCGGCCGGGTGCCAGAGCGCCCGGACCATCCCGCCCTCGTACGGTGCCAGCCGCTCGCGGTTGGCGACCGCCTCGGCGGGCCAGTCGGCGGCCGGGCCGTCCAGGACGGACAGCAGCGTGCCCGCGTCGACCGTGCCGGGCTCGCCGATCAGCAGCGACCAGTCCGGCAGCAGCCGCATCCGCAGCCCGTCGTGGTGGTCCAGCAGGGCCTGGAGGGCCGCGGTGAGCGACTCCCGGGTGGCGTCGGCCGGGGTGCGGACCAGCACGGCCTGGTGGAAGCCGTCCACCGGCCCGCCGAGTTCGCGCAGCCAGTGCCCGATCGGCAGCTGGCCCAGCGGGCCGACGCCGTCCTCGGTGCCGACCGTGGCGACCGCCTCCGGGCCCTCGCCGTCGCGGGCCACCACGGCCAGCGCCGCCGGGGTCCGGTGGGTGAAGACGTCCTGCGCGGTGACCACCAGCCCGGCCGCGCGGGCCCGGCTGACCAGCTGGATGGAGACGATGCTGTCGCCGCCCAGGTCGAAGAACCCGTCGTCGGCGCCGACCTCGGGCAGTCCGAGCACCTCGGCGAAGACCGCGCAGAACGCGGCCTCCCGGGCGCCGGCCGGGGCCCGGCCGGTGGAGGCGGAGGCGTAGTCGGGCGCGGGCAGTGCCCGGCGGTCCAGCTTGCCGTTGCCGGTCAGCGGCAGGGTCTCCAGCGGGACGAACGCGGAGGGCACCAGGTAGTCGGGCAGTTCCGCGGCGAGCGCGGCCCGCAGCTCGCCGACCGGCAGGCCGGCCGGGGTCACGTAGGCGACCAGCCGCTTGTCGCCGGGGCGGTCCTCGCGGACGATCGCGGCGGCCTGCTCGACGCCGGGCCGCGCGAGCAGCGCGGTCTCGATCTCGCCGAGCTCGATCCGGAAGCCGCGCAGCTTGACCTGCTCGTCGACCCGGCCGACGTAGTCCAGCTGGCCGTCGGCCGTCCAGCGGACCAGGTCCCCGGTGCGGTACATCCGGTCGTTCGGGTCGCCGTACGCGCCGGCGTACGGGTCGGCGGTGAAGCGCTGGGCGGTGAGCTCGGGCCGGTGCAGGTAGCCCAGGGCCACCCCGGCGCCGGCCACGTACAGCTCGCCGATCACGCCCGGCGGGACCGGCCGCAGGGCCTCGTCCAGCACGTACACCCGGGCGCCGGCCAGCGGTCGGCCGATCGGCGGCTTGACCGCGCCGGCCAGCGGCTCGCTGACGGTGGCGCAGACCGTGGTCTCGGTCGGGCCGTACGCGTTGAGCATCCGCCGGCCCGCGGACCAGCGCTCGACCAGCTCGGGCGGGCAGGCCTCGCCGGCCGTGATCAGGGTCAGCCCCTCGGGCATCGGCAGCCGGGCGGGCCAGGCGGCGAGCACCGTCGGCGGCAGGCAGACCACCTCGATGCCGGCCGCCCTGACCAGCTCGGCGAGCGGCTCGCCGGGCGCCCGGTCGGCCTCCGCGGCCAGCACCAGGACGGCGCCGTTCAGCAGCGCGGTGAGCAGCTCCCAGGCCGCGGCGTCGAAGCTGAACGAGGCGAACTGGAGCAGCCGGGTGCCCTCGCCGACGCCGAAGCGGTCGTGCTCGGCGGCCAGCGCGGCCACCGCCCGGTGCGGCACCAGCACGCCCTTGGGGCGGCCGGTGGAGCCCGAGGTGTAGATCACGTACGCCGGGTGGTCCGGCCCCAGCGGGGTGGTCCGTTCGGCGTCCGTCGGGTCGTGCGCGGGGGCGGCGGCGATCGCGGCGGCGGTCGCCGGGTCGTCCAGCAGCAGCAGCGGTGCGTCCTGCCGCTCCGGCAGCCGTCCGGCCACCGAGCCGTGGCCGATGACGGCCAGCGGGGCGGAGTCGGTCAGCAGGTAGGCGATCCGCTCGCGCGGGTACGCCGGGTCGACCGGCAGGTAGGCCGCGCCCGTCTTGAGGACCGCGAGCACCGCGACGACCGCGTCGACCGTGCGCGGCAGCGCCAGGGCGACGATCCGTCCGGGGCCCGCGCCCAGGGCGATCAGGTGGTGGGCGAGCCGGTTGGCGCGCTCGTTGAGCTCCCCGTAGCCGACCTCGGCGCGCACGGCGCCGTCCTCGAACCAGCGCAGCGCGGGCCGGGCGGGCGCGCGGTGCGCCCGCTCCTGGAACAGCGCCGGGAGCTGGACCGCGCCGACGGTGGTCGGGGCGGCGGCCCCGCTCCAGGAGCCGAGCAGCCGCTCGCGCTCCTCGGGCAGCAGGGCGTCCACGCCGCTCAGCGGCCGGTCGGGCGCGCCGGCCAGCAGGCCGAGCAGGTGGGTCAGGCGGTCCGCCAGGCCCCGGGCCGTCCGCTCGGTGAACAGGTCGGTGCTGTACTCCAGGGTGCCGGTGAGGCCGTCCGGCTCGCCGGCGGCGCCGTGCCGCTCGACCAGCTCGAAGGCCAGGTCGAACTTGGCGGTGCCGTTGCCGACCGGGCTGACCTCGGCGGTGATCCCGGGCAGCTCGGGGCGGGCCCCGGCGTTGTTCTGGAAGGCGAGCATCACCTGGAAGAGCGGCTGGCGGGCCAGCGAGCGCCCGGCGCCGAGCCGGTCGACCAGCTTCTCGAAGGGCACGTCCTGGTGGGCCAGGGCGGCCAGCACGGTCTCCCGGGCCCGGCCGACCAGCTCCCGGAAGGTCGGGTCGCCGGACAGGTCGGTGCGCAGCACCAGGGTGTTGACGAAGAAGCCGACCAGGTCGTCCAGGGCGTCGTCGGTGCGTCCGGCGACCGGGGTGCCGAGCGGGATGTCGGTGCCGGCGCCGAGCTTGCCGAGCAGGACGGCCAGGGCCGCCTGCACCACCATGAACGGGCTGGCGCCGGTGGACCGGGCCAGCTCGGCCAGGGCGCGGTGCGCCCCGGCGTCCAGCCGCAGCGGCACGGTGGCGCCCCGGTAGCTGGGTACGGCCGGCCGCGGGAAGTCCGCCGGCAGCGCCAGCTCCTCCGGGAGCTCGGCCAACTGGTTTGCCCAGTAGTCGAGCTGACGGTTCATCAGGCTCGCCGGGTCGTCCTGCTCGCCGAGCAGGCGGCGCTGCCAGAGGGTGTAGTCCGCGTACTGGACGGGCAGTTCGGCCCAGGCCGGGGTACGCCCGGCCAGCCGGGCGCGGTAGGCGGTCTGCAGGCCCTCGACCAGCGGGCGCACCGACCAGCCGTCGGCCGCGATGTGGTGCTGCACCAGCAGCAGCACGTGCTCCTGGACGCCGGTCTCGAACAGCACCGCGCGCAGCGGCGGTTCGACGGCCAGGTCGAAGGGCGCGCCGGCCCGGGCGGCCAGTTCGGCGTCCAGCTCCTCGGCCGGGCGGCCGGTGAACGGCACCACGGGCAGCTCGGGGCAGGCCTCGCCGACCGGCAGCACCAGCTGGTGCGGGCGTCCGTCCTCGGCGGGGAAGACGGTGCGCAGGCTCTCGTGCCGGGCGACCACGTCGGCCAGGGCCTCGGCGAGCGCCGCCCGCTCCAGCGGGCCGGTCAGCCGGACCGCGTGGGACAGGTGGTAGGTGGCGCCGGCCGCGTCCAACTGGCTGAGGAACCAGAGCCGTTGCTGCCCGGGGGAGAGCGGGATCCGCTCCGGCCGGGGGCCGGCGGTGAGCTCCTCCCGGGCCGGCGCGGCGCCGTCCAGGGCCAGGGCCAGGGCGGCCGGGGTGGGCGCCTCGAACAGGGTGCGGATCGGCAGTTCGACGCCGAGCCGGGCACGCAGCCCGGTGACCACCCGGCCGGCCAGCAGCGAGTGCCCGCCGAGCGCGAAGAAGTCCTCGTCGGCGCCGACCCCGTCCAGCTCCAGCACCTCGGCGAACAGCGCGCACAGCAGCGCCTCGCGCTCGGTGGCCGGGGCCCGCCGCTCGCCGCGCAGCGCCCCGAAGTCCGGGACGGGCAGGGCCTTGCGGTCCACCTTGCCGTTGGGGGTCAGCGGCAGCGCCGCCAGCGGCACCAGCGCCGCCGGGACCATGTAGTCGGGCAGCACCCGGGCGAGTTCGGTGCGGACGGCGGCCGGGTCGGCGCCGCCGGTCAGGTGGGCGACCAGCCGGGTGCCGCCGGAGGGGTCGCGGGCGACGGTGACCACCGCGTCGGCGACGCCGGGGACGGCGCGCAGCGCGGCCTCGACCTCGCCGGGCTCGATCCGGTGGCCGCGGATCTTGACCTGGTGGTCGACCCGCTCCAGGAACTCCAGCTGGCCGTCGCCGCGGTGCACCACCCGGTCGCCGGTGCGGTACATCCGGGAGCCGGGCGCGGCCGCGTACGGGTCGGCGACGAAGGCCCCGGCGGTGCGCCGGGGGTCGTTCAGGTAGCCGCGGCCGACGCCGCGCCCGCCCACGTACAGTTCGCCGGGCTGGCCGGCCGGGACGGGCTGGAGCGAGTCGCCGAGCACGTAGAGCCGGGTGTCGCGGACCGGGCGGCCGATCGGGGCGCGCACCGAGTCCAGCTCCGCGGGGGAGCCGATCAGGGCGTGGGTGACGTCGTCCGAGCACTCGGTCGGCCCGAAGGCGTTGACCAGCGGGATGCCGGGACGCAGCGCGAACCAGCGGCGGGCCAGGTCGGCGGGCATCGCCTCGCCGGTGACCACCAGCCGGCGCAGCGCGGACAGCGCGGGCAGCGGGGCGCCGGCCTCCCAGGAGTCCAGGGCGGCGCGCAGCAGGGAGGGGACGACCTCCAGGACGGTGACGCCCTCGGCGTCGGCGAGCGCGAACAGGGCGCCGGGGTCGGCGGCGAGCTCGCGGGAGACCACCCGCAGCCGGCTGCCGGCGACCAGCGGGCTGAGCATCTGCCAGACCGAGATGTCGAAGGTGACCGGGGCGTTGTGCACCACGGTGTCGGCCTCGGACAGCTCCAGGTCGGCGTGCTTGGCGAGCAGGTGGTTGACCATGCCGTCGCGGTGCACCATGGCGCCCTTGGGGCGGCCGGTGGAGCCCGAGGTGTAGATGACGTAGGCCAGTTCGGCGGGGCCGCCGGCGGGTGCCAGCAGGTCCGCGTCCCGGGCGTCGTCGAGGGCGAGGACGGCGGGGCGCTGCGGCAGGGCGCCGAGCAGGGTGTCGGCGTACGGCCGCTGGTCCTCGCCGTGCAGCAGGACGGTGGCGCCCGCGGCCTCGACCAGCGCCGCGCCGCGGGCGGCCGGGGCCTGGACGTCCAGCGGGAGCCAGGCCGCGCCGGCGCCGAGCACGCCGAGGACGGCGGTGACGAAGCCGGTGCCGGGGGCGGCGGCGATCGCCACCAGCCGGTCCGGTCCGGCCCCGGCGGCGAGCAGCCGGCGGGAGAGGGCGCTGGCCCGGGCGACCAGCTCGGCGTAGTCGAGCCGGCCGGCGTCGTCCTGGACGGCGACGGCGCCGGGACGGGCCTGGGCGAGGGCGCGGATCCGGGGCAGCACGTCGGTGAACACCTCGGGCTGCTGCCGGTAGCTGTTCCACTCGACCAGGACGCGCTCGCGCTCGGCGGCGGGCAGCGCGGTGATCCGGCCGACCGGCAGCGCGGTGGAGACGGTGGCGAACGCCTCCAGGTACCCGAGCAGGGCGTCCCGGAAGAGGTCGAGGCGCTCCTGGGGGTAGCGGTCGGCGTCACCGTCGACGCGCAGCTCGCAGCCGTCCTCGCCGCTGTCCAGGAACAGGATCTGGAGGTCCGGGACGGGGCCGGTGGACAGGTTGCGGACCAGGGCGCGGCAGTCGCCGAGGGCGAACTCGCCACCGGTCTGCAGCACGTTGACGGTGGGGCCGAAGGTGCGGCCGGCGTCGCCGGTGAGTCCGAGCTCGCGGCGGATCGCGTCGTGCCGGTGGCGCTGGTGGCGCAGCGTGCCGCGCAGAGCCGTGGCGACCTGGGTGAGCAGGCCGTCGCGGCCGAGCGCGGGGTGGGCGGTGAGCGGCAGCGGCAGGAAGTTGGCGCGCATGCCGGGGACGGACTGGGCGAGCGGGGTGGTGCGGGCGGCGACCGGGAGGGTGAGCACGACCCGGTCGGTGCCGCAGAGTTGGGCGAGGCAGCCGGCGGTGGCGCCGATCAGCAGGGTCTGCCAGGTGACCCGCTCGGCCCAGGCGGTGTCCTGCAGCCTGGTGACGGTGGCGGCGGGGATCAGGCCGGTGCTGCGCAGGGTGTCGCGGGCGGGCGAGCCGAGGTGGCCGGAGAGCACGGTGGGTTCGATGCCGTCGGCCAGCCGCTCGGTCCAGTAGGCGCGGTCGCGCTGGTGGGCGGGGGAGGCGAGGTAGTCGCGCTCCTCGGCGAGCAGTTCGGCGAGGGTCGGGTCGAGGGCGGGTTCGGCGTCGGGCAGGTCGTACTCGGCGGCGAGGCGGCGGTAGACCAGGGCGCGGCTGAACCCGTCGACCAGGATGTGGTTGGCCCGGACGTACAGCCAGGCCAGTTCGGGGCCGATCAGGACGAGGGTGGCGGCGAAGGCGTCGGGGCCGAGGGTGGACGGACGGTGTCCCTCGGACTCCAGAAACGTTTCGGCAGCCGCGAGCGGGTCGGCCTCGCCGGTCAGGTCGAGCACCGGGAGGGGACGCTCCCGGGGCGGTTCGACGATCTGCACCGGCAGGCCGTCGCGCTCGGCGAAGCGCACCCGCAGGCACTCGGTGCGGTTCAGCACGCGCTGCCAGGCGGCCCGCAGCCGCTCGTGGTCCAGCGGGCCGGTCAGCTCCAGGAGGTCCGCCATGGTGAACACCGGGTTGCCCGGGTCGAGCTGCTGGGCGAACCACATCTCGCGCTGGGCGTCGGACAGCGGCAGTTCTCCGGGCCGCCCCGGTTCAGGAAAATCGGAAAATGGCGCGGCATGACGCATCGTCATCTTACCCCCGTGGCAATGGCGTTGGGCGGCGTGAGGCGGTCGACGGCGTCAAGCGCGTCGGCCCCGTAGATGTCGCGCACCCAGGCGCTCTGGTAAATGGTGTCGAGGTATCGGTCGCCCAGGTCCGGCGAGACGGCGACGGCGACCACGTCCTGGCCGAGGCGGTGCTCCGCCAGCCAGGCGGCCGCTCCGCTGACCACCGTCCCGGTGGAGCCGCCGAACAGGAAGCCGCCGCGGGCCAGTCGGTGGCAGGTGCGGACGGTGTCCAGTTCGGGCACGTGCACCACGTCGTCGACGAAGCTCTCGTCCAGCAGGGCCGGCCGGACGCCGGCGCCCAGGCCGGGGAGCATCCGCGGGCCGGGCTCGCCGCCGAAGGTGACCGAGCCGACGCTGTCCACCGCGACGATCCGGGTGTCCGGCCGGTGCTCCTTGAAGTAGCGGGCGCAGCCCATCAGCGTGCCGGTGGTCCCGGCGCCGATGAACAGCAGGTCCAGGTCCGGGAACTGGCGGTGGATCGAGGGCGCGGTGGTGCGGTAGTGGGCGCGCCAGTTGTCCGGGTTGGCGTGCTGGTTGAGCCAGACGTACCGCGGCGAGGAGGCGCACAGCTCGCGGACGAAGTCCAGTCGGGCACCGAGGAAGCCGGTCTCCGGCGACGGCTCGGTGATCATGTGGACTTTGCCGCCGAGTGTTTCGATGAGCTGACGGGTGGACAGGTTCGTCCGTGGGTCGACGACGCAGATGAACTGGTAGCCCCGGACGGAGGCGATCATGCTCAGCGCCATCCCCAGGTTCCCCGAGGAGGACTCCACCAGGACGGAGTCCCGGTTCAGCCGGCCGTCCCGTTCGGCCGCGTCGACCATGCTGAGGGCCGCCTTGAGCTTGACGGAGCCGGCGAAGTTGAAGCCCTCGCACTTGAGGTACAGCGGGTAGTCGAACATCGCCCGGAGGTCGACGAAGAGTTCGTCCTCGTTGAACTCCTGCGGCGTTCTGATGATGGGCATCGCCCGTTCCCCTTCGGTGTCAGGAGAGTGACGGGACGTCAGTCCCAGATGATGTCGTCGCCGTGCGCGGAGCCGGTGCCCGGGCCGGCCGGGCCGGTGGCGGTGCGGGCGGTGGTGGCGGTGGTGCTGGTCATGGTGAACCCCCGGTGGCGATGGAGCCGCGGGCCGTGGAATCGGCGGCGGCGGGAACGGCGTGGGCGGATGGGTGTGCTGCTGGGCCCGGTCCCCGTGCCGGACCGCCGGGAGGTCAGTCCCAGATGATGTCGTCGCCGTGCGCGGAGCCGGTGCCCTTGGCGACCGGGGCGTGGGCGACCGGGGAGTCCCAGATGATGTCGTCGCCGTGCACGGAGGCGGAGGCGGTGGTCACGTGGACCGGGGCGGCCTTGGCGGCCGGGCCGTCCCAGATGATGTCGTCGCCGTGCACGGAGCCGGCGCCCTTGGCGACCGGGGCGGCCACCGAGGTGGCGGCGCCGGCGACCGGCGCGGTGAGGGCGGCGCCGGCGACCAGCAGGCCGAGGACGGCGGCGGTGCGGGCGGCGACAATGGTGATGCTGCTCATGGTGAACCCCCGGTGGCAATGGAGCCGCGGGCCGTTAAATCGGCGGCGGCGAGACAGACGAAACGGATGAGTGCTGTGCCTGGTTCAATTCCCGCGGTGAATGACCGCGCGGGACCGGCTCTCGAATCCTGCGGGAGGGGGTTCCGGCCCCCTTCGGCATGACCAAGTCTGTCTCGCACACACGTTCCGTGCCACAGTTCTCCATGTCAGGGTCCTGCCCTGGCAGCACCCTGCAGAGCGCCCGCCCCGCGGGTCACTCCTCCAACAACGGCAGCCGGTCGTCGCTGAATTCGGTCGCCAGCCGCCATCCGCGCAGTTCAGGCGCGTCCCGCAGGCAACGGCGGGTGATCCGGTGAGCGGCGGAATCCGACTCTCCGGATTTCGGAGGGCCGAGAAAGAAGACCAGATCGGCACCGAGGGGGTCGATCTCGACGTAAACGTGCTCCAGTCCGTCGGCCGGCTCGGCGGCGTTCCGGAGCAGTTCGACGAGTTTGTCGGGCGTGACCTGTTCCGGTTCGACGATACCCCGAACCAGACGTCCGACAGTGATATACATGTCAAATCCTCTCGTGGGTGGACCCGCTCGAAGTCCGCAGGAAAGGGCCTGGGCCCGAACGGTGGGTGGTTGTGGGCAGGGTGTCGTAGCATGCCCCCGAGATCCGGCAATGACGTGGCGTCATCAGGTTCGCAATATCGGGGGGGCAGGCGGTGCTGTCAGTGTTAGGACTGGATCCCGACGCCGAGGCCGTGTACCGGACGGTGCTGGCCAGGCCTGAACTCGGAATCCCAGGAGTGGCACAGGACCTCGACTGGCCCGAACAGCGGGTCCGGGACGCCCTGGACGGACTGGCCCGGCTCACCCTGATCAGGCACTCCGAGCTGGAGCCCGGACACCTCCTCCTGGTCAACCCCGAGGTCAGCCTGGCCATGCTGATCGGCCGCCAGGAGGTCGAACTCGCCGAGCGGCAGCGCCAGATAGCGCACAGCCGGCTGGAGGCGGCCAAGCTGGTCGCCCAGTACGCCGAGAGCCGCAAGGGCGAACGGGGCCTGGGCGTCGAGCAGTTGGAGGGCGTCGACCAGATCCGGCTCCGACTGGAGGAGCTCTCGCACTCCTGCGCCAGCGAGATCATGGGCTTCGCGACCGGCGGCGGACAGTCGCCGGCCGCCCGAAGAGCCGGCCAGGTCGCCGACCAGGAGGTCTTCGACCGGGGCGTGCAGATGCGCAGCATCTACCTGGAGAGCGCCGCCAACGACGGCGGCACCATCGCCCACCTGGAGTGGCTCACCGAGCGGGGCGCCCGGGTGCGGATAGCGCCGTCGCTGCCGATGCGCCTGGTGATCTTCGACCGGAAGGTCGCGGTCGTCCCGACCGATCCGGACGACACCAGCGTGGGGGCCCTGGTGCTGTCCGGTCCGGGACTGGTCTCCGCGCTCTGCGCGCTGTTCGAGTACGTCTGGGAGAACGCCGCCCCGTACGGGAAGGCCCCGGCCAAGGGGGCCGAGGGCCTCAACCCGCAGGCGATGGCCGTGCTCAGCCTGCTCGCCCAGGGCCACACCGACGAGGTGGTGGCCCGCAAGCTCGGCGTCTCGGTGCGCACCTCGCGCCGGATCACCGCGGAACTGATGGCCTGGCTCGGCGGCCGCAGCCGCTTCCAGGCCGGGGTGATCGCCGGCGAGCGCGGCCTGCTCCAGGGCGGCGCGCCGCCGCGCGAGGGCGACTGAGGGCAGCTGCCCGGCGGCGCGCGGACGCGGCCGGGGGGGGGGGGGGGGGTGGCCGCGGGCCGGCAGCGCGCCCGGCAGCCGCCGGGGGGCTGGCGCGCGCACCGCCCGACCGGCGGCAACGCCACCACGACGCAGGACAAACCAGCAA
>NZ_JBHZCN010000133.1:0-15008 GCF_042755465.1 Kitasatospora sp. NPDC059160
CGGGTGGGCGGTTCACGAAGGAGGTGAACCGCCCACCCGGCCACAGCCGTTGAACGAGGGTCGACGGCCCGCCGGGTCAGCCCGCGAGCGTCCGGTGGAGGGCGTCGAGGCCGTCCCGGTAGATGCCGGCGAAGAGCTCCTCGGCCTCGGCGGCGGTGACGCCGTCCGGGTTGAAGCGGCCGGACCACTGGACCTCGGCGAGGTCGTCGCGGCCGGGCACGGTGTGCACCCGGAGGGTGGAGAGGTAGCCGGTGACCGGGAACGGCGCCCGGAGGATGGCGTACGAGTAGTGGCGCGCGGCCTCGTCGAAGCCGACGAGGCGCTCGACGATGACCTCGCCGTCGGGGTTCTTGAGGCTGCGGACGCGGCCGCCCTCGGAGGCGGTGCTCTCCGGGATGTAGGGGAGCCAGTCGGGCAGGGAGTCGAAGCCGCCGATGAGCTCCCAGACCTTCTCGGGGGAGGCGGGCAGGACGCGGCTGACGGAGGTGGAGGCCATGGTGCATCTCCTGGGGGCAGTACGGGGGACGGCGAGGGGGACGGCGTGGGGTGTGCGGCCGGGGCTCAGGCGTCGTGGGGGAGCGGGGCGGCGGGGCTGACCAGGCCGGCGGCCCGCAGGTCGTGCCAGAACGCGGCCGGGACGGTCTCGTTCAGGGCGGCGGTGTCCTCCGCGATCCGGCTGGGCCTGGTGGCGCCGGGGATGACGGCCGCAGTGGCGGGGTGGGCGAGGGAGAACTGCAGCGCGGCGGCCTTGACGGAGACGCCGTGCCGGGCGGTGAGCTCCTTGAGCTCGGTGACCCGCCGGACGATGTGCCCGGGTGCATGCTGGTACTCGAAGTGGGTACCGCCGGCGAGGATCCCGGAGCTGTAGGGGCCGCCGACGACCATGTCCACGTTCTGCTCCTGGGCCATCGGCAGCAGGCGCTGGAGCGCGTGGTCGTGGTCGAGCAGGGTGTAGCGGCCGGCGAGCAGGAAGCCGTCGGGCCGGGGCTCGTCGAGGGAGAGGGTGAGCTCGATCGGCTCGGTCCGGTTGACGCCCAGGCCCCAGGCCTTGATGACGCCTTCGTCGCGCAGCCGGCCGAGGACGCGGAAGGCGCCGGTGCGGGCCTCCTCGAACTTGGCGAGCCACTCGTCGCCGTGGAAGTCCTGGGCGATGTCGTGGACCCAGACGACGTCCAGCCGGTCGGTGCCCAGGCGCTGGAGGCTGTCCTCGATGGAGCGCTCGGTGGCGTCGGCGGTCCAGACGTGGAGCATCTTGTTGGGGTTGCCGTGCTCGAACAGGCCGCCCTTCTCGCCGAGGTCGCGGGCGCCCTCCTCGTGTTCGTCGAGGACGACCCGGCCGACCTTGGTGGACAGCACGTACGCGTCGCGCGGCTTGCCGGCCAGGACCCGGCCCAGGCGCTCCTCGGCGAGGCCGGCGCCGTAGAAGGGGGCGGTGTCGAAGTAGCGGACGCCGTGCTCCCAGGCTGCCTCGACGGTGGCGGCGGCCTCGTCCTCGGGGATCGCGCGGAACATGTTGCCGAGCGGGGCGGTGCCGAAGCCGAGTTTGCCGGAGAGGATGTTCTTGATGGACATGACAGTGCCTTTTGGGGTTGCTGCCCCGACGGTGGGGGCGGTGGTGTGGTCGTGCGCGGCGGGCGGCCGACGGCGTCGAGCGCCGTCGGCAGGCCGTCGGGGTGCGGGGTCGGTCAGTTGAACTGGTCCGGGTGGGGGCCGGTGCGCAGGCCGCGGTCGGTCGCGGCGATGCCGGCCATGTCCTGCTCGGTCAGCTCGAAGTCGAAGACGTCGAGGTTCTGCCGGATCCGGGCGGGGGTGACGGACTTCGGGATGACGACGTTGCCGAGCTGGAGGTGCCAGCGCAGCACGACCTGGGCCGGGGACTTGCCGGTGCGCTCGGCGATCGCGGTGACGGCCGGGTCGTCGAGGACGGCGCCCTGGGCGAGCGGGCTCCAGGCCTCGGTGGCGATGCCGTGCCGGGCGTGGAAGGCGCGCAGCTCGCTCTGCTGGAGGCCGGGGTGCAGCTCGACCTGGTTGACGGCGGGGACGAGCTCGCTGGTCTCCAGCAGGCGCTGGAGGTGGGCGGGCTGGAAGTTGGAGACGCCGGCGGCGCGGATCCGGCCCTCGGCGGCGAGGCGCTCGATCGCGCGCCAGGAGTCGACGTAGCGGTCCCGGGCCGGGGTGGGCCAGTGGATGAGGTAGAGGTCGACGGTGTCGAGGCCGAGCTTGGCGAGGCCGGCGTCGAAGGCGCGCAGGGTGGCGTCGTAACCCTGGTCGGCGTTCCACAGCTTGGTGGTGACGAACAGGTCCTGGCGGGCCAGGCCGGAGGCGGCCAGGGCGCGGCCGACGCCGGCCTCGTTGCCGTAGATCGCGGCGGTGTCGATGCTGCGGTAGCCGGCTTCGAGGGCGGCGGTGACGGCGGTGGTGGTCTCGTCGTCGGGGACCTGGAAGACGCCGAAGCCGAGCTGGGGGATCTCGACGCCGTTGTTCAGCTTCACGGTGGGGACGGAGGGGGCGCTCATGGTTCCTGGGTTCCTTCGGTGGTTCTGGGGGGGGGTCAGTGGTGGGCGGGGGTCAGCGGTGCGGGGGAGCCGCCGGGGGTGGCGGCGGACCGGTGCTGGTCGCGGCGTTCGAGGGCGGCGGACCAGAGGGCGAGCAGCAGGGCGGCCGCGGCGAGCAGGGCGCCGACCCAGTTGGGGGCGGTGTAGCCGAGGCCGGCCGAGATGACCAGGCCGCCGAGCCAGGCCGCCAGGGCGTTGCCGAGGTTGAAGGCGCCGATGTTGACGGCGGAGGCGAGGGTGGGGGCGCCGTGGGCCTGGTCGAGGACGCGCTTCTGCAGCGGGGGGACGGTGGCGAAGCCGAGGGCGCCGACCAGCAGGATCGTCACGGCGGCGGCGACCTTGTCGTGCGCGGTGAGGGTGAACAGGGCCAGGACGACGGCCAGGCCGCCGAGGGTGGTGTAGAGCAGGGGCATCAGCTTGCGGTCGGCGAACCTGCCGCCGATCAGGTTGCCGAGGAACATCCCGACGCCGAACAGCACCAGCAGCCAGGTGACCGCGCCCTCGGAGTAGCCGGCGGTGTCGGTCATCATCGGGGCGATGTAGGTGATCGCGGCGAAGACGCCGCCGAAGCCGAGGACGGTCATCGCCATCGCGAGCAGCACCTGCGGGTTGCGGAAGGCGGTCAACTCGCCGCGCAGGTGCGCGCCTTCGGGGCGGGGCAGGCTGGGGACGAGCTTGCCGATGCCGAGCAGGCCGAGCAGTCCGAGGGCGGCGACACCGGTGAAGGTGGTGCGCCAGCCGACGGCCTGGCCGATGAAGGTGCCCAGCGGGACGCCGACGATGTTGGCGACGGTGAGCCCGGTGAACATGGTGGCGATGGCGCCGGCCTTCTTCTGCGGGGCGACGAGTTCGGCGGCGACGACCGAGCCGATGCCGAAGAACGCGCCGTGGGCCAGCGAGGTCACGATCCGCCCGGCGAGCATCAGCGGGAAGCTGGGGGCGGTGGCGGACAGCAGGTTGCCGATGACGAACAGGCCCATCAGCAGCATGAGCATGGTCTTGCGGCTGATCCGGGTGCCGAGCACGGTCATCAGCGGGGCGCCGATGACCACGCCGAGTGCGTAGCCGGTGACCAGTAGGCCGGCGGTGGGGACGGTCACGCCGTAGTCGTCCGCGATCTGGGGCAGTAGGCCCATGATCACGAACTCGGTGGTTCCGATCCCGAAGGCCCCGATGGCCAGGGCGAGGAGTGCGAGGGGCATGGCGCGACCTCCGTGCGATTGCTAGTGCGCCTTACGTGCCTCGACAATAGTTGCAAGCGCGGGCTATGTGCAAATGCGGGCAATCACCGTCAGCATGCCCGAGGCCTAAACTGGAGGCCTGCTCGTGCCCGGCCGGGCACCCGGCTCGCACCTGGCTCGCACCCGGCCCGTACCTGGAAGGAGACCGTGCCGATGACCGCCACGGACCCCGCGCTGACCGCCCTCGCCAACGGATGGGCCGCCCTGTACGTCCTGTACGGCAGGATCGAGGCGCACATCGAGCGCGCCCTCCAGGCGGAGCACGACCTGAGCGTGCGCGAGTACTCGCTGCTCGACGTGCTCAGCCGCCAGCACGACGGCGAGGGCGGCCACCTCCAGATGAAGCAGGTCGCCGACGCGGTCGTGCTCAGCCAGAGCGCCACCACCCGGCTGGTCTCCCGGCTGGAGGACCGCGGGCTGCTCGCCCGCTACCTGTGCCCCACCGACCGCCGCGGCATCTACACCGACGTGAGCGAGGACGGCCTGCGGCTCCTGGCGCAGGCCCGGCCGACCAATGACGCCGCGCTGCGCGAGGCGCTCGACCAGGCCGCCCGCAACCCCGAGCTGGCCCCGCTGGTCTCGGCCGTCGAGGCGGTCGACCCGCCCGCGCCGCTGCGGCGGCCCTGAGCGGATCTGAGCGGCCCGGGCGGCCCTGAGCGGCCCGGGCGGTCGGCGTGCCGGCCCCGGGCCCGGAACGGCGTCGGGCGGGCCCGCGGCACTCGGTGTGCCGTGGGCCCGCCCGTGCTCCGTGCGGGGCGGCCGTCGCGCCGCGGCCGCGGGTCAGTGCGCGAGGACGGCGTCGGCGGTCGCCGGGAGCGGGTAGGCGTCCGGGTCGACCGGGCCGGGCAGGTCGGTGGCCGGGCGGGCGGGGGCGTTGGGATCCGGCAGCGAGGGCTGGGCGGGCGGCGCCTGCACCTGGTTGAACGGCACGCCGGGCGGGGCCTGGACCGGCGCGGCCCGGCCGGCCGTGAGCGGGCTGCGGCTCTGCGCCTCGCAGGCGGCCCGCGCCTCCAGGTCGTCCGGGCTCTGGGTGGCGGGCTGGTTGCCGGTGAAGCAGTTGCCCGGGTCGGCGGAGGCCAGTACCAGGTCGACGCCGTTGCCCTCGGTGCGGTTGCCCTTGACCAGGTTGCCGGCGGCCGGGTGCCCGGGCGGGTCGGTGACGATCACGCCGGCCGAGCGGTTGCCCTTGACCAGGTTGCGCTCGACCCGGTTCGCGGTGCCGCCGCCGATCCCGATGCCGATGCCGAAGCCGCCGTCGGCCTGCTCGGGGGTGTCGGAGGCGTTGTTGTCGGTGACGGCGTTCCCGGCGATCACGGCGCCGTGCTGGGGGGCGAGGGCTTCCAGGTCGTTGGAGTTGACGGTGACGCCGACCCGGTTGCCGACCACCCGGTTGCCGAGGAACCAGAGGTTGTCCGAGGCGTTGGTGATCTCGATGCCGACCGCGTTGCGCTCCACGGTGTTGCCGCGCACCAGGGTGTCGCAGGGCTTGCACTGGCCGACGTAGACGCCGGAGTCGGCGCCGCCGGAGGCGTAGGAGTCCTCGATGACCCCGGCCCGGGCGTCGAAGGCGTAGATCCCGTACAGGCCGTTGTTGTAGGCGGTGACCCGCGTCGCCCGGAAGCCCTGGAGGGCGGGGAAGCGGGTGGTGTCCAGCGGGTTGTAGGCGGAGCCGCCGGCGCCGCGCTGCTGGAGCTTCTCGTCGGTGACGCCGGTGAACAGCACGCCGTTGGCGAGGTAGCCGTGCACGGTGAGGTTCTCCACCACCGAGCCGGCGCCGGTGACGGTGACCCCGTTGACCAGCCGTACGCCGCCGTCCAGCACCACCGCGTTGCGGTCGGTGCCGCGCAGCACGATCCGGGGCCTGGTGATCCGCACGCTCTCCTGGTACGTCCCGGGGGAGACCAGGACGGTGTCGCCCTCGCGGGCGACGTCCACGGCCTTCTGGACGGACGGGAAGTCCTGCGGGACGCGGACCACGGTGCCCTCCGGGTGGCGGGCGTCCGAGGAGGGGGCGCCGGTGGAGGAGCAGCCGGCCAGGGCGAGGGCGGCGACCACCAGGGCGGGGAGGGCGCGGACCCGGCCGCGCGCGCGGTGCGGACGGCGTGGGCGGCGGCGCTGCGGTGCTTCGGAGGCGGATTGACGGACAGTCAAAAGTTGCATACGGGGTGTTCTATCGTCTCCAATGTCGGTCATGCATGCCGAAACCGGAAAGGCGCGGAAACAGCCGGGGGCCGCCAGGGGCGGGGTGGACCGGAGGACGCTGATCGCGGGCGGCGGCGCGGTGCTGGCCGCCGGGGTCGGCGCGGGGGCCGTGGCCCTGGGCCGCGGGCCGGCCGCCGCACCGCAGCCGCCCCCGGCGGTGCCGCAGACGCCGTTCCACGGGGACCGGCAGGCCGGGGTGACGGCCCCGCAGCAGCCGGCCACCCTGCTGCTGGCCCTGGACCTGGCGCCCGCCGCGACCTCCGACGGGCGGACCGCACTGCGCTCCCTGCTGGGGGAGTTGACCGGGGTGCTGGCCGATGCGGCGGGCGCCGGCCCGGCCGATCCCCGGCTGCGGGACGGCGAACCGGCGCGGCTCAGCAGCCTGGTCGGGGTCGGTCCGGGCGCGGCCGCCCGGCTCGGGCTGAACGTCCCGCCCGCGCTGGCGGAGCTCCCGGCCTTCCCCGGGGACCGGCTGGACCAGGCGCGCGGCGGCGGCGACCTGGTGGTCCAGCTGTGCGCCGCGGACCGCTGGCCGCTCACCGTGGTGGCCGAACTCCTCGGCGGCGCGGCGAAGTCGGCGGGCGCGACGGTGCGCTGGAGCCAGCCCGGCTTCCTGCCGCGCACGCCCCCGGGGACCACCCCGCGCAACCTCTTCGGCTACAAGGACGGCACCGCCAACCCCGCCCCGGCCGAGGCCCAGCAGTGGGTCTGGGGCCCGCCCGGCCCGTACGAGCACGGCACCGTCCTGGTCTACCGCCGGATCCGGATGGACACCGCCGGGTTCGCCGCCCTCCCGGAGGACCGGCGCGACCTGGCGATGGGCCGCCGGCGCGGCGACGGCGCCCCGCTCACCGGCACGGCCGAGCACGAGGACCCGGACATCTACGCCAAGAACCCGGACGGCTCGTACGTCATCCCCAACAGCGCCCACGTCCGGCTCAGCAGCCCCCGGCTCGACTCCGGCGCCCGGATGCTGCGGCGCGGCTACAGCTACGACGACGCCCCCGACGACCGGGGGCTGCTGTTCTGCGCCTTCGTGCGGGACCCGGCGCAGTTCACCCGGGTGCAGAACCGGCTGGCGGCCAAGGACGCGCTCAACCCCTTCCTGGTGCACACGGCTTCCGCGGTGGCCTACGTACTGCCGGGGGTGCGGGAGGGCGGGGTGCTGGGCGAGGGGTTGTGGGGGTGACGGGGTTGTGGGGGTGAGGGGACGGGGCGCGCGGTCGGGTAGGCGGTCGGACGGACGGCCTCACCAGGCGACCGGGATCGCGGCCGGGCTGCGGGTGGTGCTGCCCAGCTGCCAACTCAGCTGCTCCAGCGGGGTGGTGAGGCGCAGGCCGGGCAGGGCGGTGGCCAGCCGACGGAGCGATTCGCGCAGTTCGAGGCGGACCCGCCAGGCGCCGATGCAGTAGTGCGGGCCGGAACTGAAGGCGAGGGTGGGGGCGTCGAGGGGCCGGTCGAGGTCGGCGTCGAGGCCGTCGGAGTAGACGGCGGGGTCGCGGTTGGCGCTGCCGAGGCTGATGGCGACGACGGCGCCGCCCGGGATGGTGGCACCGCCGAGTTCGATCGGGCCGGTGGCGCGGCGGACGGTGGCCTCGTCGTCGCCGAGCGGGATGAAGTGGAGCAGGCGTTCCGTGGTGCGTTCGGTGATGTCGGGGTCGACGAGCCGGGGCCAGTGGTCGGGGCGCTCACCGAGGAGGTAGGCCAGGGTGTTGCCGAGGATGCCGACGATGCTCTCGTTGCCGCTGGCGGCCAGCCCGCAGACGAGGTGGACCAGCGACTCCTCCGGGACGCTGCCGTCCTGATCGGCGGCGACCACGATCCGGCTGACCAGGTCGTCCCCCGGATCGCGGCGTCGGCGCTCCATCAACTCGACGGTGTAGGAGCTGAATTCCGCGATCGCTCCGCTGTGGTCCTCGGCGGCGTCGCCA
The DNA here is from genome assembly GCF_042755465.1 of Kitasatospora sp. NPDC059160. NCBI lineage: Bacteria > Bacillati > Actinomycetota > Actinomycetes > Kitasatosporales > Streptomycetaceae > Kitasatospora > Kitasatospora sp. NPDC059160. The sequence goes on from NZ_JBHZCN010000133.1 coordinate 7,930, forward strand.
CCCTGGGCGAGGACGGCGAGGCCCCAGCGGTGCAGCTGCTCCTCGTCCACGCGCTCGGGTCCGGTGTCGTCGAGCCCCATCAGCCGCGCGGTGACCGTGAACGGCACCGGCCGAGTGAGGGCGGTGACCAGGTCGGCGGGCGGCCCGGCGGCGACCACCGCGTCCACGGCCTGTTGGACGGCGTCGGCGATCAAGGGCTGCCAGGCGGCGATGGAGCGCGGGGTGAAGGCCTTCTGGATGGTGGCGCGCAGACTGCGGTGGGCGGCGCCGTCCTGGTTGAACAGGGACGCGGGGTTGGCGGCCACGTCGGAGAGGGCGCCGACGGCCCCGACCTCATGCAGGTCGGTCCGGGTGACACGGGGGTCGCCGAGGACCTGCCGGACGTCGTGGTAGCGGGTGACGAGCCAGGCGGGGGTGCCGTCCGGGAGGGTGGTCGGGTGCGGCGGCTGGGCGGGGGTGAAGGGGAGCCGGTGGAGCGGCGGGAGCGGGGTGGTGGTGGTTGTGGTGGTGGTGTCGGTGCTGGCTGCGGTGTCGGCTGCGGGGGAGGACATGGAACCCTTCGGGGTCGGCGGCGCTGCGGGGCACGGGCGTCCAACTGTCATATTTTCTGCGGGAATTGGATCCTTCTGACGGTTTTCCCGTTTCGGCCCGATGCTACGCCCCCGACCCCTCCCCGGGCGGTCTCGACGCCTGCCCGCCCGCCCGGGGGTGCGCGCCGAGCCGGGGCCGGTCGGGTCAGACGGCGAAGGCCCGCAGGTGCTCGGCGAGGGTGGTCCGGTCGACGGTCGTGCCGGTGAGCGAGACGTACCCGTCCGGTCGGACCAGCACCACGGCGTCGCCGCGCAGGCCGTACGCGCGGGCGGCGTGGCCGTCGGGGTCGCGGACGGCGGCGACCCGCAGGCCGGGGAGGTCCGGGAAGTCCTGGAGGTCCTGGAGCACGGGTCGGGCGGACGGGTCGGCCGGGGCCGGGTGGGCGCCGAAGGCCAGCAGGGTGAAGTGCGGGCCGCGGAACAGGTCGAACAGCCGGACCGGCGTGCCGTCCGCCGTGGTGCAGGGCGCGTCCGGGGCCCGGTCGCCGGCCCGGATGCCGGTGGTGTCGTCCAGGTCCCGGCCGAGCGGGCCGCCGCGGTAGTCGATCGAGAGCCCGGTGAGGTCGGTGTCCTGGACGGCCAGGGTGCGGAACTGTTCGGCCATCACCGTGGCGCCGCCGCCCTGGAACGCCGCCTTGTGGTGGGCGGAGGTGGCGTCGAGGCTGGCCCGGGCGATCGGCCGGCGCTCCTCCTGGTAGCTGTCGAGCAGTTCCTCGGGCGCGCCGCGCAGCACGGCGGCGAGCTTCCAGGCCAGGTTGTGGGCGTCCTGGATGCCGGTGTTCATGCCCTGGCCGCCCGCCGCGGACTGGCAGTGGGCGGCGTCCCCGGCGAGCAGCACCCGGCCGTCGCGGTAGCGCTCGACCAGCCGGACGGTGGGGCGCCAGACGGTGGACCAGATCGGCTCGTGCATCAGGACCCCGGGCAGCCCGGCCCGTTCGGCGAAGAGCCGGCGGAAGGTTTCCAGGGTGGGCGCGGGCAGCTCGCCGTGCTCGTCCGGGTCGACGGCGGCGTGCACCGCCCACTTGCCGTCCTGCCGCATCGGGACGATCGCCATGGCGCCGCCGCCGAACTTCGGGTGGTTCCAGAGGTGCATGTGGTCGGGGTCCAGGCCGTCCAGGTCCATCGAGGCCATGAGGAAGCGCTCCTCCTCCCAGGTCTCGCCGAGGAAGGGGATGCCGGCCAGCTTGCGGACGGTGCTGCGGCCGCCGTCGCAGCCGATCAGGAAGCGGGCGCGCAGCTGCGCCGTCCGGTCGCCCTGTCGGACGGTGGCGAGCACGCCGGCGGTGTCGCGGGCGTCGTCGGCGTGCCGGGAGTCGTCGGAGTCCTGGACGCAGTCGGTCAGTTCGCTGCCGGTCTCGACCCTGACGCCGTACTCGGCGAGCCGGTCGCGCAGGACGGCCTCGGTCTGGTGCTGGGCGATCATCAGCGTGCCGGCGTACGGGCGGTCGGGGGTCGGCAGCCGGGTGGCCCCGGGGTCGAACTCGTGGACCAGCCGGGCGCCTTCGTAGGTGCGGATCCCGAGGTTGAGCACGCCCCGGTCGAGGATCCGCGCGGCCACGCCGAGGTCGTCGAACACCTCCAGGGTGCGCGGGTTGACGCCCTTGCCGCGGACGCCGGCGGTGCGGAACGCGTCGTCCCGCTCGATGATCCGGCAGTCGACGCCGGCCCGGGCCAGCCCGATGGCCAGCGTGAGCCCGACCGGGCCGGCGCCGACGATCAGGACGTCGGTGGTGGGTGTGGAGTCGTGCGAGAGTGCAGCGCGCATGGCGGACGCCCCTGTCCATTCGGTCATAAGATACGGCGCGTTTCCTGTTTCCGACTGTAGACTGCCCTCGATAGGAAACGCAACGTATCTACGAGGGTCGGGTGCGGAAACCGGTGGCGAGCGGCAGAGCGGGCGCCCCGCGGAGGCGCGGGGACGAACTGGAACGGGCGATCCTGGACGCCGTCTGGGCCGAACTGGCCGAGCACGGCTACGACCGGCTCACCATGGACGGCGTCGCCGCCCGCGCCCGCACCAGCAAGCCGGTGCTCTACCGCCGTTGGCCGAACCGGGTGGAACTCGTGGTCGCCGCCCTCGGCCGCAACGCCCCCGACTACCGGGAGCCCCCGGACACCGGCGACCTGCGCACCGACCTGGCGATCCTGCTGGGCGGCCTGCTGCACCGCTTCGACGACCTGCCGACCGACGCCGTCCACGGCTTCCTGGTCGACCTGATGCGCGTCCCCGAACTGCGCCTCGTCTTCCACCTGGGTCTCCGTGCGCCGGGGCCGGTGGACGCGTTGGCCGCGATCATGCACCGGGCCGCCGACCGGGGTGAGGTCGACCCGGCCCGGCTCACCCCGCGGGTCGTCTCACTGCCGCTGGACCTGCTGCGCGACGCCTTCCTGATGGGCGGTTCGGTGCCGGCCGACCGGGTGATCGACGAGGTGCTGGACGAGATCGTCCTGCCGCTGCTCGGGGCGCCGGTCGGCCGGTAGGGCCCGCCGGGTCCGGATGCCCTCGGATGCCCGCGGATACCCCTACCCCGTAATGACGAACGCCCTCCGGCGGCGGTGTGCCGCCGGAGGGCGTCGGTGCGGGTGGGCCCGGGTTCGAGTCCGGGTCAGGAGCGGACCAGGCGGGCGATGGCCTGGTTGGCCTCGCGGACCTTGGCGTTCGCCTCCTGGCCGCCCTCGGCGATGGCGTCGCGGACGCAGCATTCGATGTGCTCGTCCAGGAGTTGCAGCGCGAAGGACTGGAGCGCGCGGCTGGCCGCGGAGACCTGGGTGAGGACGTCGATGCAGTAGGTGTCCTGCTCGACCATGCGCTGCAGGCCGCGGATCTGGCCCTCGATGCGGCGCAGCCGCTTGAGGGAGTCGTCCTTGTGGGGGCTGTAGCTGGCCATGGCCGCCTCCGGGTTCCCGTGCGGTGAGGAGTTCCCTCACTCTACCGGGGCGCGGTGGGGCGGAAATCGGTCCGGACGGGGCGCGGGGCCGACGCCCGGACCGACGGGGCGTCAGGCGTCGACCCGGCCGACCAGGTCGTATCCGGCCTCGTCGACGGCGGCGGCGAGCTCGGCGTCGGCCAGCGGGCCGGTGCTGTCCACGGTGACCCGGCCGGTGGCGAGGTCGACCGCGACCCCGGTGACGCCGGCGACCTTCTCCAGCTCGGCGGTCACCGCGCCGACGCAGTGGCCGCAGGTCATGCCCGCCACCTGGAGGACGGTGCGCTCGGCGGTGGTGGCGGCGGGAGCCGCGGCCGCGCCGGTGCCGCACGAGCCGCAGCAGGAGCCCTCGATGGCGGACGGCTCGACGGTGACGGTGGTCTCGCTCATGGTGTGCTCCTGTCGTCAGTGCGTTCGTCGTCAGTGCGGGCGACGCCTTCCGGAGTGGCCCGGGCGGCTGCTTCGATGATGAACATACCATACCCCCCTAGGGTACGTAGAGAGGCGCCGATCCCCTTCGCCGTCCGACGGACGCGTGGCTGCAGTCGCCGGTAGGGGAGTGCGACAGATGCACGGGGGATGTCCGGCACGTCATGGATCTTCGGGGCGAGCAGCCCAGGAGGCGTGCCCCGGGCGCGGTCGACCTCGACGAGGTCAAGCCCTGGGCGCGGGGGAGGAGCGGCCGGGCGTCAGTGGACGGTGACCTGGATGCTCTTGGTGACGTCGCACCTCAACTCCGCACGGTTCGGTGCGTCGGGCCGGCAGTCCCACGCGTTGCCGAACGCCCAGGTCAGCGTGGTTGTCCCGGCTCCCAGGGCGGTGAAGGTCCGGTCGAACTCCGGGGCGCAGCCGGGTACGGGCGGATTCGTCGAGCAGGGGGTGAGGACGAAGTCCGGGCCGCTCTGCAGCACGGCGCCGTCGCCGGCCGAGCTGAGGTACCAGAGCTTCGACAAGGCGCCCCCCGTGGTCCTGACGCCGAGCCGCTGTCCGACCGCGAGGGACACCGTGCTGGGCGGGTACGGCTCGGTGGCGTCCCCGGCGGTCGCCACGGCCGGAAGGGCCACCTCCGTCTCCGGACGGATGGCGGTGGCCATGGGGGCGGCGGTGCCGGCGGCGGGGTCGGACCACCATCCGGCGGAGTAGGAGAGGAGCAGCAGCGCGACGGCCAGCGGCACCACCACATCCCTGATGACTCGGCGCAGCAGTGGTGTCATCGGTTCTGGGCTGCTGCGGATGATGGGCGGGGCGCCGGAGGCGGAGGGACCGACGGGGCACGAGCAGCACCACGGCCACCACTGAGGCCTGGTGCGCGGGTTCAGACGGGCGGGAGCAGGTCGCTCTCGCTGACGGTGTACGTCAGCGGGGGATAAACGAAGTCCGTCTCCTGGTTCTCGCGGCGCCGCAAATGGTAGAACGCGCGGCGCTGCTCCTCGTCGGCCGAGGTGAGGCGGGCGCCCTGGGGGAGGTACGGGTGCCCGTCGTCGCCGAACCGGAGGAGGGTCTTCGAGGTGCGGAAGGTCAGGCCCAGCCACACGTTGTCCGTCGCGGGGACGGGCTTGTCCAGGACGATCCGGTGCCGGAGGCGGCGGTTCGACTCGACGGAGAACACGATGACGCCGTCGTGGGTGAGCGGGAGCTCGAACCGTTCGCCGCCGACCGGCTCCTTCGACTCGACGATCAGCCTCCTCGGCGGGCCCGCGTCGGGGTCCCGGTAGCAGGAGTAGACGGCGATGAACGACTCGTCGGCCAGGTCGAGGGCCTGGTCGGAATGGGCGCCCATGGTCGTGTACGCGTTCGTGTAGCTCTCGAACAGGGCGTTGTCGAAGGCGAGCGGGAGCCCGGCGTGCTCCTGGATCCGCCGTGCCAGCCGTTCGTGGACCGGGCGGAAGCGCTGTGCCGGGTGGGCGTACCGGGTGGTGGTGCGGACGAGGGGCACGCCGCCCGTCCCGTCGGGCCTGGTGAGCGTGGTGCCCCGGCGGCCCTTCCCCAGCTCCTCCAGGAAGGCCGAGCCGGACAGTTCGGCGAACAGTCCCGGCTCGGCGGGCAGGGCGTAGGAGCGGACCTGGTCCGCGATGCTAGGCACGAGGGGCACGGTAGTCCCCCGTGTTCATGCTGAACCGGAACCGGTCGCCGTAGTCGACGAAGGCCCAGCTCCGGTTCTCCTCGGCGTACAGCCCGCGCAGCTCGTCCGTCCCGGTCCCGGTCGGCGGCTCCAACTCCACCAGCTCACCGGCGGACTTGAGGAACGTCCGGCCGTCCCGGTGGAGGGCCTCGGTCTTCGAGCAGCGCACCACGTAGCCGAGTCGGGTCGGGAGCAGCCCGGCGTCCAGGGCCGAGGGCCGGATCTCGTGGGTGTAGAGGCGGTTGGTGGACAGCGGCACGAAGAAGACCGACCCGGGGTGGAGGGTCAGCTCGAACTGGGCCGGGAGGGCGTCCCCGTGGGCTTCGCGGGCGGAGTCCTTGAGGCGGAAGCGGAGCCTGGTCAGGCCGCTGGTGCGCCCGGTTCCGTGGTCGAAGGGGTCGTCGGCCAGGGGCTGGAGCTCGTCGAGGCCGTCGTAGAAGGTGCAGAAGGCCATGATGCCGTCCGCGGGCATGTCCTTGGTCTTGTCGGCGTGGGACGAGATCTTGGCCTTGGACTGCTTGCGCCCGGGCGTGGCCCGGGTGTTGTGGTAGGTCTGCGCGAGGACGTGGTTCAGCGGCGCGTGGTCGCGGAAGACGGTGGCGGCCTCGCGGTTCAGGGCGTCGACGATGTCGGTGTCGGTCGGGCCGAAGTTCTCGGTCGGGCCGGACAGGTTGGTGGAGCAGCGCAGCAGCCGGAAGTGCAGGTCGTCGCCGTCGCGGGTGACGGGGGTGAGGTAGATCCCGCTGCGGTGGGCCGAACCGGGCTTGTCGGACTCGGTCAGGGACTGGAACGCGTGCTCGGCACGGACCCGGTGGAAGTGGTCGGCCTCGGGCTCGAAGAAGCGGGGGTAGTAGACGCCGGCGCCGTGCACCCGGACGGGGACCCGGCCGAGGCCGACGACGGGCCAGGGGGCGTCGGCGTGGTCGGTGGAGAGCTCCCGGACGACGAACACGCGGGCGGCGGGGGCGAGTCGGCGGCCGTCGAGGGCGGAGATGTCGCCGGCGAGGTAGAGGGTCTTCCCGGTGAGGTCGGTGGAGGCGAGGTCCTCGGGCCCGATCGTCGCCCCGAAGAAGTCGAGGTTGCGCACCGTCGGCGGTGCGACCAGGACGTTGTGCGCATCGTCCAAGCGTGCTTCGCCGTGGCCCGTGGTGTCCGTCGTCGTGTCCATCGGTTGCTACCTGCCGTTCGCTGCCCTGGGAGGTGCGCGGGACGTCGGGCGGGCCGACTTCTCGCGCAGGCATGTTCAGGTGGTGGGGAGTTCGCCGGCCGCGACGGCGGCGACGAAGGACACCCATGCCTCGGAGGGGAGGACGAACGCGGGGCCGCCGGGGTTCTCGGGATCGCGGACGGGGACGCGCCGAGGCGCCGGGCGATCCGCGAGGATCGCCCCGCGCCGGCGGGACGGGGCCGGCCCCCGGGGGCGAACCCGACCCGGGTAAG
>NZ_JBHZCN010000133.1:15018-23594 GCF_042755465.1 Kitasatospora sp. NPDC059160
CCCCGCCGCCCCCCCCCGCCCCCCCGCGGGCCCCGGCCGGGGGGGGGGGCGCCCCCGGGGGGGCCCGGGGGGGCGCGGGGTCGCGCGCGGGGCCCCCCCCCGCGCCGCGGGGCCCCCCGCCGCCCCCCCCCGGCGCCTGCGGTACGGGCCGGACCCCGGGGTCAGAACCGTCCCTGGTTCAGGGCGTTCTGCAGGGCCCTGATGGTGGCCGGGCCCCACTGGCCGTCGACGGTGAGGCCGGCGCCGCTGGCGTTGAGGAAGGTCTGCAGCGCCCGGTAGGTGGCGGGGCCGGGGTCGCCGTCCTCGACCAGTCCGGCGTTGCCCCACACGTTGAGGTGGTGCTGGAGCGAACGCTTGGAGTCGGGCCCCCACTGGCCGTCCGGGGTGGAGCCGCAGACCCGCTGGACGGCCATGATGGTCAGGGTGCCGAACTGGCCGTCGACGGTGAGGCCGGCGCCGTCGTCGATGTACGCGAAGTACGCGGACTCGGTGGCCGGGCCCCACTGGCCGTCGGCGTTGGTGCCGACCTTGCCCTGGAGCCAGCGCACGCCGGCGGCGGTCTTCGGCCCCCAGGCGCCGTCGAGGTCCAGCGCCGGGCTGTAGCCCATGTCGTTGACGGCCTGCTGCTGGCGCGCTATCGAGCGCACGGACGTCATGGGGCCGCCGCCGGACGAGCCGCCCCCGAAGGCCTTGAACGCCGATTCGGTACCGGGCCCCCACAGGCCGTCGGCGGTGACGCCGACCTTGTTCTGCAGCCAGCGCACGCCGGCGTCCGTCTTCGGCCCCCAGGCGCCGTCGACGTCCAGTGCCGGGCTGTAGCCCAGGCCGTTGACCGCCTGCTGCTGGGCGGAGACCGACCGCACCTGGGTCATGCCGCCGCCGCTCGCGCCGCTGGAGTCGGTGGGCGGCGGGGTGTAGCCGCTGCCCGCCCAGTCGATCGGGCGGACCTGCGCCGGCATGCCGTTCTGGACCCAGGCGCGCAGCTGCGCCCCCGGGCAGTCGGTGGAGTTGCCGGGGAGCATGCCGTGGTAGGTCTTGGTGAGGACGTGGCCGGCCATGTCGCAGGCCTTCTCGTACATCGACCGGATCGCGGACATCGCGATGTCGGTGGCGTCGCCGCTCTCGCCGATGAAGCAGACGCCGATGTGGGTGGTGTTGGCCCCGTAGGCGTGCGCGCCCTGGAGGTACCAGCCGCGGCCCTCGAAGATCCGGCCGCTGGTGTCGACCAGGAAGTTGTAGCCGATGTCGGACCAGCCGTTGGAGTCCATGTGGTAGTTCTGGATCGACCGGAGCGTCTGGGTGGTCGGCCCGTCCGAGTAGTGCACCGTGAACCCGGTGCGGTCGCCGATGGCCACCGGCGTGATGTCCTTCGCCGGGCGGGCGCCCCACTGGGCGCGGGAGTAGATGTGCAGGGTGTCGGAGTCGGGGCCGGCACCGGTGCCCGAGCCCCGCTCGATGAAGGAGCCGTCCTTGACGTACGGGTAGAGCTTCCCGGGGCAGTCCGTGTGGGTCACCGTGCGGACGTCCGTGTGCCCGACGATCCGGAGGCCCGCGCCCTTCTCGTTCTGCAGCCAGCCGCAGAGCGTCCTGATGCCCGCGACCATCTCCGGGGTCACGTCGTCGTCGGCGCCCATCAGGCCCATCACGGCGTAGTAGTCGGAGTTGGCCCCGGGCGACTCGGTGCCGTTCGCGCCGGACCGGTAGTTGAGTCCGCGCCCCTCGTAGATGGAACCGTGCCTGCAGACCAGGAAGTTGTACGGGATGTCGTCGTACTCGGGCTCCCCGTTGCCGGTCCACTCCCGGATGTCCTGGGTGAGGCCGTGGTGCATCGACTCGTCCTGGATCTTCCTGACCAGTGCGGCGCACTGGCTGTGGGGATCGACGGACTTGTGCCCGCCGCCCTCGTGGTGGATGACGATGCCGCCGACCCACGGGGAGAAGGGACCGAAGTCGGTTGTCTTGGGCGGCTGGGCGCCCCATTCACTGCGCGAGATGATGGTGACCATCTGGTTCTCCGGAAGTCGTGCTGGGCTTGCTGACAGGACGGGTGGGGCGGGCGTCGGGTGGGTCGGGCGTCGGGCGCGTCACGCGGCCCCGATGACGCCCCCGTCCGTCCGCCGGATCACGAGCACGGCCGAGCGCGGGCGGCCGGCGGCGTCGTGGTCCGGCCAGTTGCTGACCGCGCGGGGATCGTCCTGGGTGGGCGTGCCCCAGGCGAGGGTGTGCTCGCCCGGGTGCTGGACGTTGACGAACATGGTGCGGCGGTCCGGGGTGGTGACCACGCCGGTGATCTCGGCGCCGCGCGGGCCGGTCAGGAAGCGGCGGACCTCGCCGGTGGCGGGGTCGGCGGCCAGCATGGCGTTGTTGCCCAGGTGCTCGTGGCCGGTCTCGGCCCGGTTCTGGTCGTAGGCCGGGATGCCGGTCCCGATCCACAGCCGGCCGTCGGCGTCGGACCACAGGTTCTTCGGCGAGGCGAACATGCCCGCGGCGTCCAGGTGGACCTGGTGGTCGTGGGCCGGGTCGCCGGCGAGCACGAAGACCTGCCAGTGGAAGCCGGTCGCCCGGCCGTCGCCCTGGTCGGCCGTCCCGTCCTCGCGCCAGCGGATCACGTGGCCGTACGGGTTCTCGGCGCGCGGGCTGACCGCGGCCCGGTGGGCGTTCGGGCCGGCGGCGCAGTGGCCGAGGCCCGGGCTGTTCGCGAGCGCGCAGAACGCCGTCCCGTCCGGGCTCACCGAGGTCTGCTGGGGCCGCTCCAGCGGGGTGGCGCCGAGCGAGTCCGCCGCCAGCCGGGCCCGCAGCAGGACGTCGGCCTGGTCGGCCCACCCGTTGGCGACGGTCAGCGGGCCCTGGCCGTGGGTCAGCGGCAGCCACCGGCCGGTGCCGTCGTCCTCGAACCGGGCGACGTACAGGGTGCCGTGGTCCAGCGGGCTGCGGCCCTGGGAGCGCAGCCGCCACCAGCTGTCCGAACCGACGAACTTGTAGAGGTAGCCGCCGTTCTCGTCGTCGCCGCTGTAGACGACGACCCGGCCGGCGGACTCGGTCACGCTCGCCCCGACGTGCTGGAAGCGGCCCAGCGCGGTGCGCTTCACGGGTGCCGCCTGCGGGTCGGCCGGGTCGATCTCCACCACCCAGCCGAAGCGGTTGGCCTCGTTGCCGTTCACCGCGAGGTCGAAGCGCGCGTCGGCGCGGTGCCAGCCGTGGCCGTCGCCGCGGGCGCCGAGGCCGGCCCGCTTCTGGGCGCGGGTCGCCCGCCACGTCCGGTCGTCGGTGCCGAAGTAGCCGGCGGTGTTGCGCTCGCCCGCCAGGAACGTCCCCCACGGGGTCACCCCGTGCGCGCCGGTGCCGAGCGTGCCCGTGGCGGGTGTGCCGGTCCGCAGGGCCGGGTGGTCGGCGCCCACCGGTCCGGAGAAGGTGACGGGCGTGGCACCGGTGACGCGCACGTTGCGCGGGGAGTCGGCGAGCTGCCAGGTGCCGCCGGTGCGGCGCACCTCCAGCACGCTGACGCCGTGCGCGGCGAGCGCCTTGGCGACCTGCTCCTTGCTCACCCGTCCCTCCGTGGCCGCCGCGCCGGTGCGGCCGTACAGCAGGGCGGCGTCGGTGGACTCGTGGGTGAGCACCAGGGTGCCGTGGGAGTCGTCGGTGCCCGGGAAGAAGTGCAGGCCGGCGTGGTGGGAACCGACCTGCTCGGCCTGCTCCGCCGCGGTGTTGCCGCCGTCGGCACGCCACTTCGGGCCGCTCTCGCGCACGGCCTGCCCCCACGGAGCGAGCACCTGCACGGAGTACCCGGCGGGCACGGTGACGGCGTCTGCGCTGCTCGCGGGTACGGCGGTGAAGCCGAGCGGGTGCGCCGCCGCACCGGCCGTGCCCGGCTGCCCGGCGGGGGCGGCGGAGGCGGGGGACGCGGAGAGGCCGAGGAACGCGGCGAGGGCGATGGTGCCGCCGGTCAGGGCCTGACGGCGCGACAGGCCGGCGGCCACCACGTCGTCGAACGTGCGGCGGGGTGCTGTCTCCGGTTGCGGAGTGTCGTGATCTGGCATGGTCGCCACCCAAGGGAAGTCGGCCCGCCGGGGCGGGGTGCGGGGCTGAAGAGGACCGGGTGCGTGCGCCGCGTCCCGTGCTCGGGGGCCGTGCGGCGACAGCCGGTCGGCCGGAGCGCGAGGCCCTCCGGAGCGAAAGGTCGGCCGGAGCGAACGGATCGCCGCGGGTCTCGCGGACCTGAACCTAGATCGAGTTCGACCCGCGTAGCCATCCTGAATCCGTCTCAGATGCTCCGGCGCCCCATCCCGGGACGGCGTGGGACGGCGGGGACGCCGGGGACGGGAACCGGAGCCGGGCCGACGGGCATCGTGGTACCGGAATCCGGCGATCCACGGTTCCGGACGGACGGAAGAGCACATGGAGGCGGCATGCGGTCAGCGCGGGAGCGGCGGAGCGGCTGGATCCGGCGGGCGGCCTGGACGGCGGCCGCCCTGGTCCTGGCCACGGGCGGCACGCTGTTCGGCAACAGCCGCGTCCTCGCGGCCTGGCACTACTGCCTGGTCCAGGACCACGAGCCGAACCCGAACCTGGCGATGGCCACGGTGTCCTGGTGGACGGTCGTGCTCGTCGCGCTCCTGGCGCTCGGCGCACTGCTGGGCCGCCGGCCGAGCAGCCGCCGGTACCGCCTGCCGGCCCTGCTCGCCGCCGCGGCCGTCCTGACCTGGCTCTACGTCACCGGGATGGGATCCCCCGCGCCGCTGCAACCCGGGCAGCCCCGGGACTCCGTGTGCCGGGTCCTGCCGCCCTTCCCCTTCACTGGCTGAGCGGCCGCGAGCCGCGGACCGGCCGTACGCGAGAACGCCCGGCCGGGAGGTCCCGGCCGGGCGTTTCGTCAGTCCACGACGGTCCCTAGCACCAGACCGGGCGGGAGCCGTAGTTGGCCTGGTAGTCCAGCTTGGCCCAGGTCAGCGGGCCGACGATGCCGTCGGGCTTGAGGCCGGTGCAGGTCTGGAACTTCTGCACCGCGGCGAGGGTCTTGGGGCCGAAGTACCCGTCGACGTCCGGGCCCTGGTAGGCGAGGGAGTTGTACAGCTCGCACTGTAGGGCCTTGACCGCGTCACCGCTGTCGTCCTGGGAGAGCTCCGGCTCGCTGGTGCTGTAGCCGCCGCAGAGCTGGCTCGGGGACGTCGCGGCCGAGGCGCTGCCGGCGGTGGTCACGCCGAAGCCGGCGGCCAGGAGGGTGGCGACCGCGACGGCCGCGAGCTTGTTGCGCATGGTTCTTCCTTCGGTACGCGTGACGGGGAGGACTCGGTCGGGCCGGGTCAGCAGATGTAGTTCGCCGCCGTGTCGATGTCGCTCTGGTTGTCCAGCCTGTTCCAGGTCAGCGGGCCGACGATGCCGTCGGGGTCGAGACCGGCGCACTTCTGGAACTTCTGCACGACGGCGAGGGTGTTCTTGCCGAAGATCCCGTCCACCTTGAGACCGGCGCCGCGCACGCTGTAGTTGAGCTCGCACTGCAGCGCCTTGATCTCCGGGCCGCTGTCGTTGAGGCTCACCTGCGCCTCGTTGTCGCTGTAGTAGCCGTACTGGGTGCACACGGCGGGGGTGCTGGCGGACGCGGTGGTGGCGGTGCCGATTCCGAGGCCGGTGAGCATGACGGCTCCGGCGGCGATGGCAGCGAGCTTGGTACGCATGGGTGTTGTCCTTCACAAAGGTCAGGTCGATGGTCGGGGTGGGACGGCGGGGCCCCTGCCGGCCGGGCCGGGTGAACGGCCCCCGGCGGTCAGGCCGTGACGTGGTACCAGTAGCCGCCGGTGCGCAGGGTGACGTAGTGCACGTCGGTGCCCGTCTCCTTGGCCTCGTACATCATGTCCGCGCCGGTGGCGGAGTCGGTGCCGGCGTAGAGCACCACGTGGTGGGTGTTGTGGGCGTCGGTGCCGAAGTACTCGACGTCGCCCGGCTGCCGCTGGTCCTCGGTGATCGGGGTGAGGTGCTTGTCCAGGGTCTGGTCGGTGGTGTCGCCGCCGTTGGCGAGGTCGATGCCGGCGCCGAACCAGAAGGCGGCCCGGACCAGGCCCGAACAGTCCATCCCGGCCGTGGTGTTGGCCGGGCAGGGCTGGATCGAGCCGGTGTAGCCGTCGCAGGTGCCCAGCGACGGGCCGGGGCCCTCGCCGCGCAGCGAGTGGCCGCCGCCCCACACGTACGGGACGCCCAGGTAGGACTTGGCCGCGTTCAGGACCTTGGTGGCGTCGATCGGGCCGCTGGGCAGCGGGGCGGGGGTGGCGGTGTAGAGGGCGTTCTTGACGCCGGCGCCGACGATGCCGTCGATGGCCAGGCCCTGGGCGGCCTGGAAGTTGCGTACGGCGGTGTCGGTGGCGGGGCCGAACTGCCCGTCCACGACGAGGCGGCCCGCGTTGAAGGTGTTCAGCATCGTCTGCAGGGTCGAGGCGCACTGCCCGCTCGCCCCGGTCTGCAGGTTCCCGCACTGGGTGCGGAGGTCGACGGTGCCGGAGGCGGCGGTGGCCGCCGTGTCGAGCGCCGACTTGGTGGCCGGGCCGACGATGCCGTCCGCGGTGAGGCTGTGCGCGCCCTGGAAGGTGCGCACGGCGCCGTCGGTGGCGGGCCCGAACTGGCCGTCCACGGTGAGGTGGGCGCCGGTCAGGTTGAGCTCCGCCTGGAGCTGGGTGACGCAGCCGTCGGCCTCGCCCTGCTGGAGGTTGGCCGGGCAGGACGGGGAGGTGATCGGGATCGGGGCCGGCGGGGCCGCGGCGGAGGCGGTGGAGGCGCCGAGGCCGGTCAGCGCGGACGCCAGGGCCAGGCCCAGGCCCAGGCCCAGCGACAACCGGCGCCGGGCGGGGAGGGGGGTGCTGCTCACAGGAGGGTCTCCGGTTCCGTGATGATGCGCCAGGGCGGCCGGTGATCGGCCTCCCTGACGCCCGGTGTGCTCGACGGGCGGGTGCTACTCGAACAGCCCCGAGTCGCTGGGTATGTAGGGGAAGCAGGCGCCGTGCTTCCCGCCGTACTGCGCATCACCGCGGTAGAGGAGGTTGTCGCCGGTGAAGGGGCCGACGATGCCGTCCGGCTTCACGTGGACGAAGGACTGGAACCACTGGACCTGGTCCTTGGTCTTCGGGCCCCAGATGCTGTCCTCGTCGATGGTCGCCCGGTTGTTGGCCCGGGCGACGTCGTTGAGCAGGTGCTGGACGCACCAGACGCCGGTGGAGTCGTTGGTCTGGTTGTCGCCGATGTAGCCGGCGGACTCGGAGGCGGCGGCGGTGCCGGCCAGGCCCAGCAGGGCGGTTCCGGCCATGGCCACCGCCAGCACGGCGCGACCGAAGGACTTCGCGGTCATGGGTTGCTCCTCGCTGTACGGGTGGTCAGGGGCCGTAGGTGGTCGGGATGTACTGCCAGCAGTAGGCGTCGTAGCTGCCGACGTAGTACGGGTCGCCGTCGCTGATGATCGCGTTCCCGGTGAGCTGGCCGACGTAGCCGTCCTGGAGGAGCGACCGGCCGCTGATGAAGGTGTGGGCCTGCAGCCACTGGACGGCGGACTTGGTCTGCGGTCCCCAGAGCCCGTCCTCCGCCAACGGCGCGGGGCGGTCGGCCTGCGTGGTGCGGTTCAGGAAGTAGTTGATGTTGTGCTGGACGCACCACACGGCGTGGGTGTTGTTGGCGTAGCCGTCGCCGATGAACGGCGCGCCCTGGGCGGCGTCGGCGGTGCCGGACAGGCCCAGCAGCGCCGAGCCGGCCAGGGCCAGTGCCGCCGCGGCGCGGCCGAAGTTCCTCTTGCTCATGCGTCAGTCCTCCTGCGCCGGTTGATCAGGGGCCTTCGACGGTCGGGATGTACTGCCAGCAGGGGGCGCTGGGGCTGCCGACGGAGTCGGGGTAGCCGTAACCGACGATCAGGGATCCGGTGAGCGGGCCGACGATGCCGTCGGACTGGAGCCACTGGCCGCCGACCATGGCGTCGGTCTGCATCCACTGGACGGCGGCCTTGGTCTTCGGCCCCCAGTAGCCGTCCTCGTCCAGCCGCGCGGGGCGGTTGGCCTTGGTCGTGATGTCGATGAAGCGGTTGAGGTTGTGCTGGACGCACCACACGGCCTGGTGGCTGTTGGGGTAGCCGTCGCCGATGTACGGCGCGCCCTGGGCGGCGCTGGCGGTGCCGGACAGGCCCAGCAGCGCCGAGCCGGCGAGGGCCGCCGCCACCACGGTGCGGCCGATGGTCTTCAGGGTCATGGGACTCTCCTTGCGGGACGGTGGTCGGGGGCGGCGTGCCGTCGGGCACGTACGGCCCCGGGCGGTACGCGGTGTGGGGCCCGGGCGGGCTCCGCCGCGCGGGACCGGCCTCGGCGAAGGCCGGGAGGTGCTGCCGGTACGCGTCGGATCGGGTGGGCGCCGTCGGCGCGCGGCCGCCCTGCTGCGGCGGGGACGCTGCCGTACTCTGCCGGACTCCGTGGTCCGTCCGGAAGGTCTTCCGACGTCCCATCAGTCCCAGGGATGTGTCCCACGGTGCGGCCCCGCTCCGTGGGACGTGAGGTGGGGCGCGGGCCCGGGTTCCGGGGAACGCGGACGTGGGGGGGGGGCGCGCCGGGGGGGGG
>NZ_JBHZCN010000134.1:0-22765 GCF_042755465.1 Kitasatospora sp. NPDC059160
TGGCACGCTGTTGAGTTCTCAAGGAACGGACGCTTCCTTCGGACCGCCTTCCAGCGGGCCCTCCGGGCGCTTCGTTCTTTCGTGTTTCAAGCTTACCAGATGTTTTCCGCTCCGTTTTTCGGGGCTTTGTCATCCAACTCGCTGGTGTCTTCTGCGGCTTGACGCCCCGTCCGACGTTTCAAACTCTAGCCGATCCCCGCTCCGAAAAGCGAATCCGGCCGCAATCCGATAAACAGCGCACGCCGAATAAGCACCGAGCCGAGACGCGAAAAAGCGAAACGACCGGCACGAACCGGAAGTGGTGTTTCAAGGGATTGGCCGCCTCAGGACCGTGCGCGCAGATGCGTGTCCGGTGCTCCCTGTCGGGCAGCTCGAAGAACTGTACGCGCATCTGAGTCCGGATGCAAACGGCCTGCAAAAGGGGGGAGGCCGGACCCCGGGGAGAGGGGTCCGGCCTGCCCAGTGCGAGAGCTCGGCGAGCCCTGCGGGCTCAGCTGTTGGTGGGGAAGCCGAGGTTGATGCCCCCGTGCGAGGGGTCCAGCCAGCGCTGGGTCACGGCCTTGCCGCGGGTGAAGAACTGGACGCCGTCCGGGCCGTACGCGTGGGCGTCGCCGAACAGCGAGGCCTTCCAGCCGCCGAAGGAGTAGTAGGCGACCGGCACCGGGATCGGCACGTTGATGCCGACCATGCCGACCTCCACCTCGAACTGGAAGCGCCGGGCCGCGCCGCCGTCGTTGGTGAAGAGGGCGGTCCCGTTGCCGTACGGGTTGGCGTTGATGAGCGCCAGGCCCTCGTCGTAGGAGGCGACGCGCACGACGGAGAGGACCGGGCCGAAGATCTCGTCGTTGTAGACGGACATGCCGGGCTTCACGTGGTCGAACAGCGTGGGGCCGAGCCAGAAGCCGTCGGCGGTCGGGCTGCCGTTCCTGTCCTCGGCGGTGACCGGGTGCTTGCGGCCGTCCACGGCGAGCTCGGCGCCGTCGGCGAGGCCGGACTCCACGTAGGAGGTGACCTTGTCACGGTGCTGGCCGGTGACCAGCGGGCCCATCTCGGAGTCGCCGTTGCAGCCGGGGCCGACCTTCAGGGTGGCGATCCGCTGCTTGATCTTGTCGACCAGCTCGTCGCCGATCGGGTCGACGGCGACCAGGACGGAGACCGCCATGCAGCGCTCGCCAGCCGCGCCGAAGCCGGCGTTGACGGCGGCGTCGGCGGCGAGGTCGAGGTCGGCGTCGGGCAACACAAGCATGTGGTTCTTGGCGCCGCCGAGGGCCTGGACGCGCTTGCCGTAGCGGGTGCCGGTCTCGTACACGTAGCGGGCGATCGGGGTGGAGCCGACGAAGCTGACGGACTTGACGTCCGGGTGCTCCAGCAGGCGGTCGACGGCCACCTTGTCGCCGTGCACGACGTTGAAGACGCCGTCCGGCAGGCCGGCCTCCTTCCACAGCCCGGCCAGGAAGTTGGCCGCGGACGGGTCCTTCTCGGAGGGCTTCACCACGACGGTGTTGCCGGCCGCGATGGCGATCGGGAAGAACCACATCGGCACCATGGCCGGGAAGTTGAACGGCGAGATGATCGCGACCGGGCCGAGCGGCTGGCGGATCGAGTAGACGTCGATGCCGGTGGAGGCCTGCTCGGTGAAGCCGCCCTTGACCAGCTGCGGGATGCCGCAGGCGTACTCGACGACCTCCAGGCCGCGGGCGATCTCGCCCAGCGCGTCCGAGTGCACCTTGCCGTGCTCGGACACGATGATCTCGGCGAGCTCGTCCCGGCGGGCGTTCAGCAGCTCGCGGAAGGCGAAGAGCACCGTGCTGCGCCGGGCCACCGAGGCGGTGCGCCACTCGGCGAAGGCCGAGGCGGCGGCGGCCACGGCCTGGTCGACCTCGGCGATCCCGGCGAAGTCGACCTGGCCGGCGACCTGGCCGGTGGCCGGGTCGAAGATGTCGCCGCGGCGGGGCGCCGCACCGGCGGTGGCGACCGACCGGCCGCCGATCCAGTGGGTGATGTGCTTGCTCAAGTCCGTCTGCCTCCGAAGTCCCGGGCGGCGTCCTGCCACCGGTCCGGTCTGGCGCCGCCCGCGAGAGGGTCGGGCGACGGAATTCACGGGGCTACCGCGCTCGTCCCCCAGTCTGGTCGCCTCCGGAGTGCGGCTCAACGAACAGGCTGACGGGGATCGCGGATTCAGCCTTACAGGTCGTCCGGTCGCTGCGCCGAACGGGTGGGGCCACGGCCCGGGCGGCTCAGGACTCCTCGTCCTCCAGGTACGGGTCGTGCAGCCCGTCCGCCGCCTCCCGGGTCTCCAGCAGGTCCAGCCGCAGGTCCTGCGCCCAGGCCAGCGCCCACCGCTTGAGCCCGTCCACGGCGCCGGCCTCGACACCGCGGGCACGGAACCGGCCGTCCGCCGCCTCGGCCAGCGTCTCCAGCCGGTCGGCGAGCCCGCTCGGCTGGAAGTCCGGGTCCAACTCGGCGGCCAGGGCGAGCAGTTCCCCTTCACGGTAGTTGCGGGTGAGGGCGTGCACGTCGATCAGGTCCCGCGGCATGCCCCGGTCGACCAGCAGCGCGGTGGTGAGGGCGGCCGCGTCCTCCAGGGCCACCACCGGCAGCACCAGCGGGGGCCCGTCCGCCTCCGGGGCGCCGAAGTCCAGCCGGACCGGCCGGTGGCCGAGCGGCTCCTTCCGCAGCTCCACCGAGTGGGTCCGCCCGCCCAGCGCCAGCCGTACGGTCAGCTGTTCCAGCCGCGGCGTGCCGGGCCGCTCGGCGACCCCGCCGCCCGCCGCGCGGTACGCCCCGGTCAGTGCGGCGGCCACCTCGGGCAGGTCGGCGCCGCCGGTGGCCAGGGTGAGTCCGTCCTGCCGGCAGGCCGGGACCCCGTGGGCGCGCAGCGCGTGCCCGCCGGCCAGCGCCAGCCCGTACCGGGTGCAGACGGGCTCGGCGAGGGCGGCCAGGCGCAGCTGGGCGGGGCCCGGCCGGAGGGAGGCGTCGACGGCGTGCGGGGCGGTGGTCACGCCTCCAGTCTGGCCCGGGCACCCGCCCCGCGCGCTGCCACCCGCCAAGCGCCCGCGAACCGGCGCTCGCCACCGCGACCCGCCCGCGACCCGCCACCCACCGCCTGCGAACCGCCCCCGGCGCCCCCGGCCCCCGCGCTACCGGCCGCCGAGCCCGGCCGCCGCCTCGTGCAGGGCCAGCTCCAGCAGCACCGGGTCGTTGAGCCGCCCGGACCCGTCGGGCGGCACCAGCCAGCGCACGCCCCGGCTGCGGCGCCGGGGGTGCGGGACGACGATCCAGGTGCCCTCCCCCGCGCAGCGCACCCCGGTGCCGACCCAGCGGGCGGCGGTGCCGACGGGCACCAGGAAGCTGACGTGCTCCTCGCCGAAGTCGGTGAGGACCGGGCCGCAGAAGCCGGTGTCCAGCACGTCCAGTGCCGGTCGCCCGAGCCGCCCGGGGACGGCGAGGACGTCCCAGCGGCGCCCGGCCGGTAGCAGGACCAGGCCCAGCCCGGTGCGTTCCCACTGCTCCCGGAAGTCCTCCGGGTCCGCTGCCACCTGGGCGAGCCAGTGCAGTCCGGTGCTCTCCATGTCGTGTCCCCGCTCCTCGCCGTTTCCTACGGTCGGACGCGGCGGGAGTGCGAGACCCGCCGTCACCGAGGAGAGGCGGACGGCGGGTCCCTCTTACACGGGTCGCGGGAGATACCCCCGATCGGTGGCGGTCAGCTGTCGAAGCCGAGCCCCATCCGGTCGAGGGTGCGCAGCCAGAGGTTGCGGTGGCCGCCGTTGCGGTCGGCGTGCTCCAGCGAGCGGGTGGTGATCTCGATCCCGGCCCAGCGCACCGGTTCGGGCGGGAACGGCAGCGGCTTGGAGCGCACCATGTCCAGCGAGGTGCGCTCGGTGCGCTCGCCGGCCAGCAGGTCGAGCATCACCTCGGCCCCGAAGCGGGTGGCGCCGACGCCGAGCCCGGTGTAGCCGACGGCGTAGGCGACCTTGCCCCGGTAGGCGGTGTCGAAGAAGGCCGAGAACCGGCTGCAGGTGTCGATGGCGCCGCCCCAGGCGTTGGTGAAGCGCAGCCCCTCCAGCTGCGGGAAGCAGCGGAAGAAGTGGTTGGCCAGGGTGCGGAAGGTCTCCGGGCGCTGGTCGTACTCGTGCCGGACGTGGCCGCCGTAGTGGTAGACGGCGTCGTAGCCGCCCCAGAGGATCCGGTTGTCGGCGGACAGCCGGAAGTAGTGGAACTTGTTGGCGCTGTCGCCGAGCCCCTGCCGGCCGCGCCAGCCGATCGAGGCGAGCTGCTCGTCGCTGAGCGGCTCGGTCATCAGGGCGTAGTCGTACACGGGGACGACGTACGGACGGACGCGCTTGAGCAGGGACGGGAAGACGTTGGTGCCGAGCGCGACCCTGCGGGCGAAGACCCGGCCGTACGGGGTGCGGGCGGCCATGCCGCTGCCGTGCTCGCGCAGTTCGGTGGCCCGGGTGTGCTCGAAGATCCGGACGCCCAGGCCCAGGCAGGCCTCCTTGAGGCCCCAGGCGAGCTTGGCGGGGTGGACCATCGCCACCCCGTCCTTGTCCCAGAGGCCGCCGAGGAAGGTCGGCGAGTTCACCTCGGCGCGCAGCTGGTCGGCGTCCAGGACGGTGAGGTCGAAGCCGTAGCGGGCGACGGCCTCGGCGACCTCGTGCAGTTCCTCGACCTGGTGCGGCTGGGTGGCGACGTCGATCTCGCCGGTGCGCTCCCACTCGGCGTCGATGCCGTAGCGCTTGAGGGTGGCCTCGATGCCGTCCAGGTTGGCGGCGCCGAGGCGTTCCAGCTGGGCGAGTTCGGAGGGCCAGCGCTCCAGGCCGTTGCCGAAGCCGTGGGTGAGGCTGGCCGCGCAGAATCCGCCGTTGCGCCCGGAGGCGGCCCACCCGACCTCGTTGCCCTCGACCAGGACGACGTCCAGCGAGGGGTCGCGCTCCTTGGCGATGAGCGCGGTCCACAGTCCGGAGTAGCCGCCGCCGACGACCAGCAGGTCGCAGGTGGTGTCGCCGACCAGGGCGGGCAGCGCCTCGGGCCGGCCGGGATCCTCCAGCCAGAAGGGGGTGGGCCTGGCGTCACTGAGTGCGCGGGCGGAATCCATGCATTATCAGCCACTTTCCACGAATAGGTGATGGTACGTACCACCGCTGACCGACCGTACGTCAGGCGGTGGCCTTGCGGCGGTTGCCGAGCCACTGGCCGGCCACGGTCAGCGCGACCGCGGCCGCGAACATCGCGGTGCCGATGACGTTCACCTGCACCGGGATGCCGCGCTGCGAGGCGCCCCAGACGAACATCGGGAAGGTGACCGTGGTCGGGCCCGAGTTGAACTGGGTGATGATGAAGTCGTCGAAGGAGAGCGCGAAGCTGAGCAGCGCGCCGGCGGCGATGCCGGGGGCGGCCAGCGGGAGGGTGACCCGCAGGAAGGTCTGGACGGGGGTCGCGTAGAGGTCCTGGGCGGCCTGTTCGAGCCTCGGGTCCATGCTCATCACGCGGGCCTTGACCGCCGTCACGACGAAGCTCAGGCAGAACATGACGTGGGCGATGAGGATAGTGGTGAAGCCGAAGGGGATGCGCATGTTGAGGAACAGCGTCCCCAGCGAGGCGGCCATGACGACTTCGGGCATGGCCATCGGCAGGAAGATCATCGCGGTGGTGGCCGAGCGGCCGCGGAAGCGGTAGCGGGCCAGCGCGAAGGCGACCATGGTGCCGAGCACGGTGGCGCCGATGGTGGCGAGCACCGCGATCTGCAGGCTGAGCGAGAGCGACTGGCACATGTCGGCCACGCCGCAGGGGTTGGTCCAGGCGTCGGTGGAGAACTCGTTCCACTCGTAGTTGAACTTGCCGACCGGCTTGTTGAACGAGAAGGCCAGCACGACCAGGTTGGGCAGCACCAGGTAGGCCAGGGCCAGCAGGCCGGCCAGGACCACCAGGTGGGCGCGGACCCACTTCAGGATGCGGGACATCAGACCAGTTCCTCCGTCCCGGCCTTGCGCATGTAGACCGTCACCATGCCCAGGATCAGGGCCATCAGGATGAAGCTCAGCGCTGCCGCCGTGGGGTAGTCGAGCACGTTCAGGAACTGCTTCTGGATGCCGTTGCCGACCATCTGCTCGCTCGGCGAGCCGAGCAGCTGGGCGTTGATGTAGTCGCCGGAGGCGGGGATGAAGGTGAGCAGGGTGCCCGCGACCACGCCCGGCAGCGAGATCGGGAAGGTGACCTTGCGGAAGGTGGTGAACGGCCGGGCGTAGAGGTCGCCGGCCGCCTCGTGCAGCCGGGGGTCGATCCGCTCCAGCGAGGTGTACAGCGGGAGGATCATGAACGGCAGGAAGTTGTAGGTGAGGCCGCAGACCACGGCCAGCGGGGTGGCGAGCACCCGGTCGCCGGAGGTGAGCCCGACGGCGTTGGTGAGGTCCAGGACGTGCAGGGTGTTGAGCGCGCCGACCACCGGTCCGCCGTCGGACAGGATGGTCTTCCAGGCCAGCGTGCGGATCAGGAAGCTGGTGAAGAACGGCGCGATGACCAGGATCAGGATGACGTTGCGCCAGCGCCGGCTCGCCTTGAAGGCGATGGTGTAGGCCAGCGGGTAGCCGATGGCCAGGCAGAGCACGGTGGCGATGGCCGCGTAGGAGAACGAGCGGACGAAGTGCCACTTGTACTCGACCAGGGCGTCCCAGTAGGTGGAGACGTGCCAGGTGACCTTGAAGCCCGCCTCCAGCGAGCCGGTCTGCAGCGAGGTGGACGCCTGGTAGACCATCGGCACGGCGAAGAAGACGACCAGCCAGGCGATGCCGGGCAGCAGCAGCCAGTACGGGGTGAGCTTGCGCCTCGGCTTCGGCGCGGGTTCGCCGAGCGGACTGCGGTCCGGAGGCGTGGCCCGGGGGGCGGCCGCCGGGGTGGTGGTGGTCATGCGGCCTCCTCCGCGGTGCCCGCGTCGATCGCCTGCGCGGCGTCCAGGGCGAAGGAGTGCGCCGGGTTCCAGTGCAGCTGCACGGGGGCGCCGGGGACGATCCGGGCGTCGCGCTCCATGTTCTGCTCGAAGACGGTGACCTCCTGGCCGCCGTCGGTGCGCACCACGTACTGGGTGGAGACGCCGATGAAGCTGGAGTCGAGCACCGTGCCGGCGAGCCGGTTGCGGCCCTCGGCGACCGGCTCGGAGGCGTGGCTGATGGTGATCTTCTCCGGGCGCACGCCCAGGTGGACCAGCTTGGCCTCGGTGGCGCAGCGCGCCCTCGGCACCGCGAGCCGGGTGCCGGCCACGGTGAGCAGCAGGTCCTCGCCCGCGCCGCCGGTGACCTCGGCGGGGAGCAGGTTGGACTGGCCGAGGAAGTTGGCCACGAAGGTGGTGCCGGGGTTCTCGTACAGGTCGGCGGGCGCGCCGAGCTGCTCGACCCGGCCGCCGTTCATCACCGCGATGGTGTCGGCCATCGTCATGGCCTCCTCCTGGTCGTGGGTGACGTGCACGAAAGTGATGCCGACCTCGGTCTGGATCCGCTTGAGCTCCAGCTGCATCTGGCGGCGCAGCTTGAGGTCGAGGGCGCCGAGCGGCTCGTCCAGCAGCAGCACCTGGGGGTGGTTGATCAGGGCGCGGGCGACCGCGACGCGCTGCTGCTGGCCGCCGGAGAGCTGGTGCGGCTTGCGCCGGGCGTACTGGCCGAGCTCGACCAGTTCCAGCATCGACTCGACCTGCTTCTTCACGTCCTTCTTGCCGCGCCGGCGCAGGCCGAAGGCGACGTTCTCGAAGATGTCCAGGTGCGGGAAGAGCGCGTAGCTCTGGAAGACGGTGTTGACCGGGCGCTTGTACGGGGGCAGCGCGGTGACGTCCTGGCCGCCGATCAGGACGGTGCCGCTGGTGGGCTCCTCCAGGCCGGCGATCATGCGCAGGGTGGTGGTCTTGCCGCAACCGGAGGCGCCGAGCAGGGCGAAGAAGGAGCCCTGGGGCACGGTCAGGTCGAGCGGGTGGACGGCGGTGAAGGAGCCGTAGGTCTTGCCGATGCCGGTGAGGCGGACGTCGCCACCGGCCGCGGCGCGCAGCTGGTCTGTCATGGGGTGTCTTCCTGGGTCTTTCTGCCGGCAGTGTCTGGTGGACGCGTGGGGGTCAGGCGCCGATGAGCTTGGAGAACTTCTGCTCGAAGTCGCTCTCCTCGCCCTCGGTGAGGGTGCGGAACACGTGCGCCTTGACCGCCATCTCGGGGGTGGGTACGACCAGCGGGTTGGCCGCGCTGTCCGGGGCGAGGGTGGCGAGCTCGTCCTTCATCCCGGTGACGGCGGAGACGTAGCCGATGCCCGCGACCAGCTGCGCCGCGATCTTCGGCTGATAGTAGAAGTCGATCAACTTCTCCGCGTTCGCCTTGTGCCGCGCCTTGGCCGGGACCAGCATGTTGTCGGTCGAGGCGAGGTAGCCCTTCTCCGGGATGACGAACTCGATGTCCGGGTTGTCGGCGCGCAGTTGGATCAGGTCGCCGCCCCAGGCGACGCAGGCGGCGATGTCCCCGGAGGACAGCTCCTGGCCGTAGTCGTTGCCGGTGAAGCGGCGGATCTGCTTGTCGTCCACGGCCTTCTGCATCCGGGCGATCGCACCGGCGTAGTCGTCGGCGGTGAACTTCGCCGGGTCCTTGTCCATGTCGAGCAGGACCATCCCGATGCTGTCGCGCATCTCGGAGAGGAAGGTGACCCGGCCCTTGAGCTCGGGGTCGTCCAGCAGCTGGGCGACGCTGGTGACCTCCTTGCCCTTGGTCGCCTTCCGGTTGTAGGCGATGACGGTCTGGATGCCGGCCCAGGGGTAGGTGTAGAGCCGGCCCGGGTCCCAGTCGGGGGCGCGGAAGCGGGCCTCGACGTTGGTGATCGCGGTGGTGACGTTCGCCGGGTCGAGCTTCTGCGCCCAGCCGAGCCGGATCAGCCGGGCGGCCATCCAGTCGGTGAGCACCACCAGGTCGCGGCCGGTGTCCTGGCCGGCCGCCAGCTGCGGCTTGACCTTGCCGAAGAACTCGACGTTGTCGTTGATGTCCTCGTTGTACTTGACCTTGATGCCGGTGGCCGCGGTGAAGGCGTCCAGGGTGCCGTGCTTCTCCTTGTCCTTCTCGTCGGTGTCGATGTACAGCGGCCAGTTGGAGAAGTCGACCTCCTTCTCGCTCCCCGAGTGGTCCTCGGCGGCGTTGGCGGTCGAGTCACCGGTCGTCCTGGGGGCGGCCGGGATGCCGCAGGCGGCCAGGGTGCCCGCCCCGGCGGTCAGGGCGGCGGCGCGCAGCAGGGTGCGGCGGCCGACCGCGGCCCGACCGCTGGTCAGACTGCGTTCCCAGGCCCTGCGGACCGGTTCGGGCAGACCGTCGGTGAGCTCGTTGAACGCCTTGAACGCCATGGAACGGGCCTCCTGGGGGAAGAAGGGTGCGTGGGGGGAGCACCCGGGGCCTGCGGGGGGGGGTTACCGGTCTCCGAAGACGGTGCGGTGCCAGTCCTTGCGGGCCACCGCGGTGGTGTCGAACATGACGTGCTTGACCTGGGTGTACTCGTCCAGCGAGTACTGGGACATGTCCTTGCCGTAACCGGACGCCTTGTAGCCGCCGTGCGGCATCTCGCTGATGATCGGGATGTGGTCGTTGACCCAGACGCACCCGGCGGCGATCTCCCGGGTGGCGCGCAGCGAGCGGTGCACGTTGCCCGTCCAGGCGGAGGCGGCCAGGCCGTACGGGGTGTCGTTGGCGAGCCGCAGGCCCTCGTCGTCGCCGTCGAAGGGCAGCACCACCAGCACCGGGCCGAAGACCTCGCCCTGGACCACCTCGCTGTCCTGGGCCGCGCCGGTGATCAGGGTCGGCGCGTGGTAGGCGCCCCGGGTGAGGTCGAAGCCGTCGTGGCCCTTGTCCGGTGCGGGGCCGCCGGTGACGACGGTGGCGTAGGAGCGGGCGCGCTCGACGAACCCGGCCACCCGGTCCCGGTGAGCGTAGGAGACCAGCGGGCCGAGGTCGGTGTGCGGATTGCGGGGGTCGCCGATCCGGACGGCCGCGAAGAGCTCGGCGACGCCGGCCACGAAGGCGTCGTAGAGCGGGCGCTGGACGTACGCGCGGGTGGCGGCGGTGCAGTCCTGGCCGCCGTTGATCAGCGAGGCGGCGACGGCGCCGTGCACCGCGGCGTCCAGGTCGGCGTCGTCGAAGACCACGAACGGGGCCTTGCCGCCGAGTTCCAGGTGGGTGCGCTTGACGCTCGCGGTGGCGAGTTCGGCGACCCGCCTGCCGACGGCGGTGGAGCCGGTGAAGGAGACCATCGCGACCCCCGGGTGGGCGACCAGGTGCTCGCCGGCGGTGCGCCCGGCGCCGGTGACCACGTTGACCACGCCGTCCGGGATGCCCGCCTCGGTGCAGGCCCGGGCGAACATCACCGAGGTCAGCGGGGTCAGCTCGGCCGGCTTGAGGACGATGGTGTTGCCCGCCGCGATCGCCGGGAGGATCTTCCAGGCGGCCATCTGCAGCGGGTAGTTCCACGGCGAGATCGAGCCGACCACGCCGATCGCCTCGCGCCGGACGTAGGAGGTGTGGTCGCCGGAGTACTCGCCGGCCGCCTTGCCCTCCAGGTTGCGGGCGGCGCCGGCGAAGAACGCGGCGTTGTCGACGGTGCCGGGGACGTCGAACTCGGTCGCCAGCTTCACCGGCTTGCCGGTCTGCGCGGTCTCCACCCGGGCGAGGTCGTCGGCGGTCGCGCCCAGGACGGCGGCCAGCCGGGTGAGCGCCTCGGACCGGGCCCCCGGGGTGGCCGAGGACCAGCCGGGCAGGGCGTCCCGCGCGGCGGCGACGGCGGCGTCCACGTCCCCGGCGGTGGCCAGCGCGACCTCTTCGACCACCGTGCCGTCGGCGGGGTTGACGACCTGGAAGGGCTCGCCGCTCCCCCGGGCCTGACGGCCCGCGATGTACTGCGCGCCCGCGCCGAAGTCGGTCAGGTCCATCTGGGTTCCTCCAAGTGCCGGCGGTTCGACCGCGCTGCGGCGAAACGCTTCCGCGGTGGGGGTCTGCGGTCCCGCTGACCTTGCCAACTGCGGGGTTGACGTGACAAGGGTCACTTCGACAGTCTCGACACGAAGGGCCTTACAGAGTGCAAGGCTCCTCGCAGGGCAACAGGTCGTCGCGACGATGCATGATTCACCTGACACTCTGTCCCCTCCACCTCCTCCCCTCCCACCTCCCCCGCCCTGGAGGCCCGCGATGCTCCCCACCGTCGCCCGTGTGCTCGACCTGGAGGTGATGCGGCGCGGCCTGCCCCAGGTCGTGGCCGGCGCCGACCGCCTGGAGCGACCGGTCCGCTGGGTGCACGTCAGCGAGCTGCCCGACGTCGCCGGCGTGCTGCAGGGCGGCGAGCTCGTGCTGACCACCGGCATCGCGCTGCCCGAGGACCGCGAGGGCCTGGCCCGCTACGTCCGCGACCTGGACGAGGTCGGCGTGGCCGGCCTGGTGGTCGAGTTCGGCCGGCGTTACTTCGACTCGCTCCCGCGCGCCCTGGTGCACGCCGCCGAGCAGCGCGGACTGCCGCTGATCGCGCTCCGCCGCGAGGTGCGCTTCGTCGCCGTCACCGAGGCCGTGCACGCCCTGGTGGTGAACGCCCAGCTGGAGCAGCTGCGGGTCTCCGAATCGGTCCACCAGGTCTTCAACGAGCTGGTGGTCGAGGGCGCCGAGCCGCCCGAGGTGATCCGCCAGGTGGCCCGGATGGCGGGCGCGCCGGTCGTCCTGGAGAACCTGGCCCACCAGGTGCTCGCCCACGACAGCGCCGGACGCCCCGAGGCCGAGCTGCTGGAGGACTGGGAGCGCCGCTCGCGCGGGGTCCGCCCGCCCGGCCGGACCGGCCACGACCCGCGCAGCGGCTGGCTGGTGACCACCGTCGGCGCCCGCGGCCAGGACTGGGGCCGGCTGGTCCTGGTGCTGGAGCCGGGCCCGTTGGCGGAGGGCGAGGCCCACCCCCACGCCATGCTGCTGGAGCGCGGCGCCTCCGCGCTGGCGCTCAACCGGCTGGTGGTGCGCGACCGGGAGAGCCTGGAGCGGCAGACCCACCGCACCCTGCTCTCCGGCATCCTGACCCACGCGCTGACCGTCTCCGAGGTGGCCCTGCGCGCCCAGGCGCTCGGCGTCCCGCTGGAGGGCCGGCGGCTGGTCGGCGTGGTGCTGCGCCAGCGCCGCGGGCCGATCCCGGCCGCACTGGAGGCCCAGGCCCGGCTGCGCGACTTCACCGAGCTGGCGGCCGGCGCGGTGCGGGCCAGCCGGCTCTCCGCCCTGGTCGGCGCGCTGGACGACGAGGGCGTCGGACTGCTGATCGCGCTCGGCGCCCAGCAGGACGAGCACTCCGCGCTGGAGGCCTTCTCGGCCACCCTGCGCCGGATGTCCGCCGAGTCCGGCCGGGAGCCCGCCGACACCCCGGGGCCGGTCGTCGCGGTCGGCTCCTCGGTCGGCTCGGTCCGCGACGCCCGGCGCACCCTGCTGGAGGCCGCCCAGGTCGCCGACGCGGCCCTGCACGACGCGCCCGGCGGGGGCAGGACCGCCTCCTACTACCGGCTGCCGGACGTCCGGCTGCGCGGCCTGCTCCACCTGCTGCGCGACGACGCCCGCCTGCAGACGTACGTGGAGCGGGAGTTGGGCCCGCTGCTGGCCCACGACGCCGAGCACAACGGCCAGTTGGTGCAGATGCTGCGGATCTACCTGGAACAGGGCCGGAACAAGTCGGCGGCGGCCGACGCCGCCCACCTGTCCCGGCCGTCCTTCTACGACCGGCTGCACAAGGTCGAGCGGATCCTCGGAGTCGACCTCGACCAGGTGGAGTCCTGCCTCTCCCTGCACGTGGCCCTGCTCGCGCTGGACGCCGTACGCCGGTAGGGCCGGGCTGCGTCACTCCCCGGTACCCCTCACACCCCGGTGATGCGCCCCCAGACCTTGTGCAGCTCCGGCCGCTCGGCCGAGGTGACGTCCCGCATGCTGCGCAGCCGGGCGCGCATCTCCTCGGTCGGGAACACCAGCGGGTTCTCGGCGAGTTCGGCCTTGTCCTTGTCCCCGCTGTCCGCCAGCACCTCGCGGGCGGCCGGAACCGGGCAGATGTACTGGACGGCCGCGGCGAGTTCGGCGGCCACCTCGGGCTGGTAGTAGTAGTCGACCAGCAGCTCGGCGTTGCGCTTGTGGACGGCCCGGTTGGGGATCATCAGGCTCTCCGCCCACAGCTCGCCGCCCTCCTCCGGCACCACGAAGGCGATGTCGGGGTTCTCGGCGGTGAGCTGGACGGCGTCACCGGAGTAGGCCTGGCAGGCGATCGCCGCTCCGGAGGCGAGGTCGCTGGTGTAGTCGTTGCCGGTGAAGCGGCGGACGTGCCCGGTGTCGACCATCTTCTGCACCAGGTCCATCGCCTTGTGCGCGTCGTCGTCCCCGAACCGCGCGATGTCCGCGCCCTGGGAGAGCATCAGCAGCCCGAGCGCCTCGTCCAGCCCGGCGAACAGCGTGATCCGGCCCTTGAGGTCGGGCGCCCAGAGGTCGGCGGTGGACCGGAGCTCCCGGCCGAGCGCCTTGCGGTTGTACGCGATGCCGGTGATCCCGGACTGCCAGGGCACGCTGCGCCGGCGCCCCGGGTCGAAGACCGGGTTCGCCAGCTGCGGGTCCAGGTTGGCGGTGACGTTGGGCAGGCCGGCCCGGTCCATCTCCTGCACCCAGCCCAGCGAGACGTACCGCCCGGCCATCCAGTCGCTGATCACCATCAGGTCCCGGCCCGGGTCGGCGCCCTGGGTGAGCACCGGGCTGATCTTGCCGAAGAACTCGTCGTTGTCGTTGATGTCCTCGGTGTAGGTGACCGCGATCCCGGTCCTCTCGCTGAACGCGTCCAGGGTCGGGCGCTTCCCCTGGTCGTCGGTGTCGATGTACTGCGTCCAGTTGGAGAAGTTCAGCCGCTTGTCGTGCTCCGAGCGGTCCGGTGCCGAACGGCGGTCCTCGGCGACGTACGCGGACGGGATGCCGCAGCCGGTCAGTGTGCCGGCGCCGAGCAGCGCGGCCCCGCCGAGCACCGAACGCCGGCGGATGACGGGGGTTTGGGAGGAGCGTCGGGGCAGGGTGGAGCTGCGGGACATGGGAGGCCTTCCGGAGCGTGGAACGGCCCCGGGAACACGCGGGTGCGCCCGGGGCCGTCCTGGTAGGTACGTCAGACGGTGTGCGCGTCGGC
The DNA here is from genome assembly GCF_042755465.1 of Kitasatospora sp. NPDC059160. Classification (NCBI taxonomy): domain Bacteria; kingdom Bacillati; phylum Actinomycetota; class Actinomycetes; order Kitasatosporales; family Streptomycetaceae; genus Kitasatospora; species Kitasatospora sp. NPDC059160. Next base: position 14,167 of record NZ_JBHZCN010000134.1, read on the forward strand.
CAGCGACAGCGCCTCGTCCAGCACCGCGAGGCCGGCCTTGGCCTCCTCCTCGGTGACGGTGCACGGCGGGACGACGTGGAAGCGGTTCATGTTGACGAACGGCCAGAGCCCGCGCTGCTTGCACGCGGCGGCCAGCTCGGCCATCGGCGCGTTGGCGGCGCCCGCGGCGTTGTAGGGGACGAGCGGCTCCCTGGTCTCCCGGTCCTTCACCAGGTCGAGCGCCCAGAACACGCCGAGGCCGCGCACCTCGCCGATCGAGGGGTGCCGCTCGGCCAGCTCGCGCAGGCCGGGGCCGAGCACCGTCTCGCCGATGTGCTTGGCGTTCTCGACGATGCCCTCCTCCGCCATGGCGTTGATGGTGGCCACCGCCGAGGCGCAGGCCAGCGGGTGCCCCGAGTAGGTGAGCCCGCCGGGGAACGGCCGCTCCGCGAAGGTGGCGGCGATCTCGGCGCTGATCGCCACGCCGCCCAGCGGGACGTAACCGGAGTTGACGCCCTTGGCGAAGGTCAGCAGGTCCGGCACCACGCCCCAGTGGTCGGCGGCGAACCACTCGCCGGTGCGGCCGAAGCCGGCCATCACCTCGTCCAGGACGAACACGATCCCGTGGCGGTCGCAGATCTCCCGCACTCCGGCCAGGTACCCCGGCGGCGGGACCAGGATGCCGGCGGTGCCGACCACCGTCTCCAGGATGACCGCCGCCACCGTGCCCGGTCCCTCGAAGGCGATCACCTGCTCCAGGTGCGCCAGCGCGCGCTCGCACTCCTGCGCCTCGTCCTCGGCGTGGAAGTTGGAGCGGTAGGCGTACGGGCCCCAGAAGTGCACCACGCCGGAGACGCCGGTCTCGTTGGCCCAGCGCCGCGGGTCGCCGGTGAGGGCGATCGCGTTGGCGGTGGCGCCGTGGTACGAGCGGTAGGTGGAGAGCACCTTCTGCCGGCCGGTGTGCAGCCGGGCCATCCGGACGGCGTTCTCGACCGCCTCGGCGCCGCCGTTGGTGAAGAAGATCTTGTCCAGGTCGCCCGGGGTGCGCTCGGCGATCAGCCGGGCCGCCTCGCTGCGCGCCTCGACCGCGAAGCCGGGGGCGATCGTGCAGAGCTTCGCCGCCTGCTCCTGGATCGCGGCGACCACCTTCGGGTGCTGGTGCCCGATGTTGGTGTTCACCAGCTGCGAGGAGAAGTCGAGGTAGCGGTTGCCGTCGTAGTCCCAGAAGTACGAGCCCTCGGCGCCGGCCACCGCGAGGGGGTCGATCAGCGCCTGGGCGGACCACGAGTGGAAGACGTGCGCGCGGTCGGCGGCCTTGACCGCCTTTCCGGCGGCTGAGTCAGCGGTGGGGATGCTCATGCCGGTAAGGCTAGGGCCGAGCGCCCCCGAAGTGCAGTTTCATCCTGTCAGCCGGACGCACGACCCGCCGACAGGGTGCAAAGCGACAGGGCCCGGGTCGAAAAGACCCGGGCCCCTTGTCAGTTCAGCCGATTGATCAGATCGCAGTCATGACGTGCTTCACCCGGGTGTAGTCCTCGAAGCCGTACGCCGACAGGTCCTTGCCGTAGCCGGACTTCTTGAAGCCGCCGTGCGGCATCTCGGCGACCAGCGGGATGTGGGTGTTGATCCAGACGCAGCCGAAGTCCAGGCGGCGGGACATCCGCATGGCGCGGGCGTGGTCCTTGGTCCAGACCGAGGAGGCCAGCGCGAACTCGACGCCGTTGGCGTACTCGACGGCCTGCTCCTCGTCGGTGAACTTCTGCACGGTGATGACCGGGCCGAAGACCTCGTTCTGGATGATCTCGTCGTCCTGCAGCAGGCCGGAGACGACGGTCGGGGCGTAGAAGTAGCCCTTGTCGCCGACCCGGTGGCCGCCGGCCTCGACCTTGGCGTGGGCGGGCAGCCGCTCGATGAAGCCGGACACCTGCTTGAGCTGGTTGGCGTTGTTCAGCGGGCCGTAGAGCACGTCCTCGTCGTCCACGCCGCCGGTCTTGGTCTCGGCCGCGGCCTTGGCCAGCGCCTCGACGAAGGCGTCGTGGATCGACTCGTGCACCAGCACGCGGGTGGCGGCGGTGCAGTCCTGGCCGGCGTTGAAGTAGCCCGCCACCGAGATGCCCTCGACGGCCTCGGCGATGTCGGCGTCCTCGAACACGACGACCGGGGCCTTGCCGCCCAGCTCCAGGTGGACCCGCTTGACGTCCTTGGAGGCCGACTCGGCGACCTGGATGCCGGCCCGGACGGAGCCGGTGATGGAGGCCATCGCCGGGGTGCGGTGCTCGACCATCAGCTTGCCGGACTCGCGGTCGCCGCAGATGACGTTGAAGACGCCGGCCGGCAGCTCCAGGTCCTTGAGGACGCCGCCGATGATCTCGGCCAGCAGCACGGTGGAGGCCGGGGTGGTGTCCGAGGGCTTGAGGACCACGGTGTTGCCCGCGGCGATGGCCGGGGCGAACTTCCAGACCGCCATCATCATCGGGTAGTTCCACGGCGCGACCTGGGCACAGACGCCGACCGGCTCGCGGCGGATGATCGAGGTCATGCCGTCCATGTACTCGCCGGCGGCCTTGCCCTCCAGCAGTCGGGCGGCACCGGCGAAGAAGCGGAGCTGGTCCACCATCGGGCCGATCTCCTCGGAGAGGGTCAGCGCGCGGGGCTTGCCGGTGTTGCGCACCTCGGCGTCGACGATCTCGTCGGCCCGGACCTCGACCGCGTCGGCGATCTTGAGCAGCAGCTTCTGCCGGGTGCTCGGGGTGGCGTCGCGCCAGACCGGGAAGGCGGCGGCGGCCGAGGCCATGGCCGCGTCCACGTCAGCGGCGCCGGACAGCGGCGACGTCGCGTAGACCTCGCCCGTGGTCGGGTCGACGATGTCGAGCGTGCGGCCGTCAGCCGCGTCGACGAACTCACCGTTGATGTAGTTGCGCAGCGTGCGAAGGTCGCTCACGGGTCTCTCCTCGGTCTGGGCCTGCGGCATTGCAGATTCCGGCGCCATGGTACGTCGACGGATCCGGCCTACGAAGGGTGCCGAGTGGCCCGGCCGGGAGCGGCGCGGTCCACTGGTGGCGGAATGCGCGGCGCCCTGCGGGGGCGCGCGCGTACCGTGCCAGAGTAGCCGCAGGACTGCCGGGATCGACAGGCGCGGTGCGCGTCCGCGATGAAATCCGCATGGGATTTCCGGGAGCACGACGAAATCAGCAGTTTCCACGCTTGCGAACAGGGGAACGATCAGGCACAGTGGCCGCGTGGCCAACCGCGACCGGAACGCGAGTGTTCCCCTCGACGCCGCCTCCAAGGCGATCATCGAGCAGCTCCAGGAGGACGGGCGCCGCCCGTACGCCGCCATCGGCAAGGCCGTCGGCCTGTCCGAGGCAGCCGTACGGCAGCGCGTCCAGAAGCTGCTCGACCAAGGCGTGATGCAGATCGTCGCCGTCACGGACCCGCTCACCGTCGGCTTCACCCGCCAGGCGATGGTCGGAATCCGGGTCGAGGGCGACATCGAGCCCGTCGCCGACGCGCTGGCCGCCCTCGACGAGGTCGACTACGTCGTCTGCACCGCAGGCTCGTTCGACCTCCTGGCCGAGCTGGTCTGCGAGGACGACGAGCACCTGCTCGAAATGATCAACAAGCGCATCCGCGCGCTTCCCGGCGTGCGGAGCACCGAGAGCTTCGTTTACCTGAAACTCCGGAAACAGACCTACACCTGGGGCACCCGATGACAGCCGACCCGGCCCAGAAGGACCTTTCCAAGACCGCCTACGACCACCTGTGGATGCACTTCACCCGCATGTCGTCGTACGAGAACTCCCCCGTACCGACCATCGTCAAGGGCGAGGGCACGTACATCTGGGACGACAAGGGCCGGAAGTACATCGACGGCCTGGCCGGCCTGTTCGTCGTGCAGGCCGGTCACGGCCGCACCGAGCTCGCCGAGGTCGCCGCCAAGCAGGCCAAGGAACTCGCGTTCTTCCCGATCTGGAGCTACGCGCACCCCAAGGCCGTCGAGCTGGCCGAGCGCCTGGCCAACTACGCCCCGGGCGACCTCAACAAGGTCTTCTTCTCCACCGGTGGCGGCGAGGCCGTCGAGACCGCCTGGAAGCTCGCCAAGCAGTACTTCAAGCTGATCGGCAAGCCGACCAAGTACAAGGTCATCTCGCGCGCCGTCGCCTACCACGGCACCCCGCAGGGCGCCCTGTCCATCACCGGCCTGCCGGGCCTCAAGGCCCCGTTCGAGCCGCTGGTGCCGGGTACCCACAAGGCGCCGAACACCAACATCTACCGCGCCCCGGCCTTCCTCGAAGGCCCGGACGGCACCGTCGACCCCGAGGCGTACGGCCGCTGGTGCGCCGACGAGATCGAGGTCGCCATCCTCAACGAGGGCGCCGACACCGTCGCCGCCGTCTTCGTCGAGCCGGTGCAGAACGCCGGTGGCTGCTTCCCGCCGCCGCCCGGGTACTTCCAGCGCCTGCGCGAGATCTGCGACCGCCACGACGTGCTGCTGGTCTCGGACGAGGTCATCTGCGCCTTCGGCCGCCTCGGCACCATGTTCGGCGCCGACAAGTTCGGCTACGTGCCGGACATGATCACCTGCGCCAAGGGCATGACCTCGGGCTACTCCCCGATCGGCGCCACGATCATCTCGGACCGCATCGCCGAGCCGTTCTACAAGGGTGACAACACCTTCCTGCACGGCTACACCTTCGCCGGCCACCCGGTCTCCTCGGCCGTGGCGCTCGCCAACCTCGACATCTTCGAGCGCGAGGGCCTGAACCAGAAGGTCCTCGACAACGAGGCCGCCTTCCTGGGCACCCTGAACAAGCTGCGCGACCTGCCGATCGTCGGCGACGTCCGCGGCAACGGGTACTTCTACGGCATCGAGCTCGTGAAGGACAAGGTCACCAAGGAGTCGTTCAACGACGACGAGGTCGAGCGCGTGCTCTACGGCTTCCTGTCGAAGGCCCTCTTCGACAACGGCCTGTACTGCCGTGCCGACGACCGTGGCGACCCGGTCATCCAGCTGGCCCCGCCGCTGATCTCCGACCAGTCGACCTTCGACGAGATCGAGCAGATCCTGCGGACCAGCCTCACCGACGCGTGGGCGAAGCTCTGATCCCCTGAGCCCTCTTCCCCACCCTCCGCCGAAGGGCGGTCCCGCACCCGCGGGGCCGCCCTTCGGCGTTCACACAACGCCACGCAACATCACAGTCGTACGACCAAACATGCCTGAATGCGGGTGATTTGCCCGTGATGGACCAGAGCGCCGCAACCGCGACCGGCCCCGGTCGTTCTAATCTGACGACTGTCATATCCCTGCGGCCACCCAGGATGGAACCTCATGTCAGCGGCACCGCCTGACAACGACGTGCTGTGGGCCCGAGGGATCGTCAAGTCCCACGACGGCACCCCCGCCCTGCGCGGCATCTCCATCGGCGTCCGCGAGGGCGAGGTGCTCGCCGTCACCGGCCCGCGCGGCTGCGGCAAGAGCACCCTGCTCGGCTGCCTCTCCGCCCAGCTCCCGGTCGACGAGGGCGAGGTCTGGTTCAACAGCTCCCCCGTCCACACCCTCGGCCGCGCCGGACGCGAACGGCTGCGCCGCGACCGCTTCGGCTTCGTCGGCTCCGAACCCCACCTGGTGCCCGAGCTCAGCGCCCGCGAGAACGTCGCCCTGCCGCTGCTGCTCGCCGGCGCCGGCAACAAGGCCGCCTACACCGCCGCCGACGAGTGGCTGGAGCGCCTCGACGTCGGCGACATCGGCCGCCGGCGCCCCGACCGGCTGGTCCAGAGCCAGCGCCAGCGGGTCGCCGTGGCCCGCGCCCTCGCCCCGCTGCCGCCCGTCGTCTTCGCCGACGACCCCACCGCCCCGCTGCACCGCGAGGCCGCCGACCAGGTCCTGCGGATACTGACCAGCGCGGCCCGCTCGCACCAGCTCACCCTCGTCCTGGCCACCCACGACCCCGAGCTCGTCCGGTTCGCGGACCGCTCCGTCGCCCTCGTCGACGGACGGCTCACCGCCCCCGCCGCCCCCGTCCCGCGCGGCGCCGCCGCCCCGGCCGCGACCGGTGCCTCCGCCGTCACGGCCACCCGCCGCTGACCGCCTCCAGTCGCTGACAGAGCCGAGCCGCTGAAAGAGTCGACGTGTTCTACCTCCGTCTGGCCCGGGGCTACCGGGTGACCGACCTCGGCCGCTGGCTGCTCACCACACTGGCGGCCGCCGCCGTCGCCGCCTTCCTGCTGCGCTCCCTCGGCCGTGCGCTGAGCGACCCGCTCGGCGGCGCCGACGCGCTGGCACGACTGCTCTGGTGCCTGCCGCCGCTCGCCGCCGTCGCCTGGTTCGCGGCCGTCGCCGCCCGCTCGGTGCCCGCCCGACGGCCCGAGCGGATCGCCGGCCTCACCGCCGCCGGGGCCGGCTCCCGCCGGATCCGCACCCTGATCGCCGGTGAGGTCGCCCTCGCCTGCACCCTCGGCAGCGTGCTCACCCTGCTGCTCTTCCTGGTGCTGCGCAACGACATCGCCGGTCCCTCGCTCGCCCCCGACCTCGGCATGGGGGTGCCGCTGCCCGCGGCCGCACCGGTCACCCTGCTCGCGCTCGTCCCGCTCACCGCAGGCCTCGCCGCCGGCTTCTCGGTGCCCGTCGCCGAAACCCTGCCCGGCGGCCGCGCCCGCGGCCGCACCGGCTTCGGCCCGCTGCGGATCGCCGTACCGGTCGGACTCGTGGTGATCGGCGCCGCGCTCGAACTCATCGCCCTGCGGCCCGGCGCCCCCGCCGACGGCCGTCCGATCCACCTGCCCGCCGGCCTCGGCACCACCAGCACCGCCGCCCTCGGCGGCTGGGCCGGCGGCGCGCTCGGCCTCGCCCTGCTCACCGGCCCGCTGCTCGCCTGGACCGGACGGCTGCTCGCCCTCGGTCGGCCCACCCCGCTGCGGCTGCTCGCCGGACGCGGCCTCACCGCCCAGGCCCGTCGGCTCGGCCCGCCGCTGGCCGTGCTCACCCTGGTCGTCGCCCTGGTGCTGACCACCGTCCGCTACTGGATCGGCACCCCCGACAGCGCCGACGCCCTGCCCGCCGTCGAGGCCTGCCTGGTGCTCGGCTGCACGGTCGCCGCGGTGATCGCCCGGCTCGCCGAGGTCCGCACCGACCGCCGGGAGATCACCGAGTCGCTGCTGCGCCTCGGTGCCTCGCCCCGGCTGCTGTTCGGCGCGGTCGCCCTGCGCACCCTCGCGGTGGGCACCACGCTGCTGCTGACCGGCGGGGCGACCGCCGCGCTGGCGGCCGCCGGACTGCGATAGGGCGTGCCTCGTGGATCAGGCCGGGCACCCCGGCCTGATCCCACAAGACACGCCCTGGCCCCCGGGAGGCTCCTACCCGGCTCCTCAGCCCGCCGCGGCGAGCTGGCCGCAGGCGCCGTCGATCTCCTGGCCGCGGGTGTCGCGGACGGTCGTCGGCACGCCGTGCGACTGGAGCCGACGGACGAACTCGCGCTCGTCCTCCGGCCGGGAGGCGGTCCACTTGGAGCCCGGGGTCGGGTTCAGCGGGATCAGGTTGACGTGCACCCGGTGGTTCTTGATCAGCCGGCCGAGCAGGTCGGCACGCCAGGCCTGGTCGTTGATGTCCTTGATCAGCGCGTACTCGATGGAGATCCGGCGGCCGGACTTCTCCGCGTAGTTCCACGCGGCGTCCAGCACCTCGGCGACCTTCCACCGGGTGTTCACCGGGACCAGCTCGTCGCGCAGCTCGTCGTCAGGCGCGTGCAGCGACAGCGCCAGGCGGCAGCTGAGGCCCTCGTCCGCCAGCCGGTTCATGGCCGGCACGAGGCCGACCGTGGAGACCGTGATGCCGCGCTGGGACAGGCCGAAGCCGTCCGGGGCCGGGTCGGTCAGCCGGCGGATCGAGGCCAGCACCCGGTTGTAGTTGGCCAGCGGCTCGCCCATGCCCATGAAGACCACGTTCGACAGCCGCGCCTCGCCACCGGGGATCTCGCCGGCCTTGAGCGCGCGCATCCCGGCGGCGATCTGCTCGACGATCTCGCCGGTCGACAGGTTGCGGGTCAGCCCCGCCTGGCCGGTGGCGCAGAACGGGCAGTTCATGCCGCAGCCGGCCTGCGAGCTGATGCACATGGTGACCCGGTCCGGGTAGCGCATCAGCACCGACTCGACGAGCGTGCCGTCGAACAGCTTCCAGAGCGTCTTGCGGGTGGTGTCGTCGTCGCAGGAGACGTGCCGCACCACCGACATCAGCTCGGGCAGCAGGCCCTCGGTCAGCTTCTCCCGGCTGGCGGCGGGGATGTCCGTCCAGCTCGCCGGGTCGTTCGACATCCGGCCGAAGTAGTGGTTCGAGAGCTGCTTGGCGCGGAACGCCTGCTCGCCCAGCTCGGCGACGGCCTCCTTGCGCTCGGCGGGGCTCAGGTCGGCGAGGTGTCGCGGGGGCTTGGCGCCGCGCGGCGCGACAAAGGTGAGTTCTCCGGGCTTAGGCATGGTTGTTCCAGTGTCGCAGACGCGCGGGGGCCCCGGACGCCTGGCGTCCCGGGGCCCCCGCCCGGGACGGGGGGGGGGGGGGGGTGCACCCCCCCCAAGCCCGCCCCCCCCACCCCACCCCCCCCAAACACCCCAAACCACAAACCACCATCCC
>NZ_JBHZCN010000135.1:0-22083 GCF_042755465.1 Kitasatospora sp. NPDC059160
TCCGGGACCGTGAAGATGGTGCGGCGCTTGGGCGGGCTGCCCTTCGAGGACTTCCCGTACCGGACGAACATCGCCCCGTGGCGTCCGTACTGCGGTGCCTTCGGGTTCCGCCGCAGGTCGGCGACATCGAGCTGAACGCTCTCTCGGCGGCGCATGCCGTAGGCGTAGTAGCTCTTGAGCAGGGCGGAGTCCCGCATCGCAGCCAACGCGCCCTTGCGGCCGCGCTTGCGGATCTCCTCGACCCGGCCGTCGGCGGCGTCGAACAGGGCCTGGATCTCGTCATAGGTCAGCGGGCGACGGCTCGGGTCGCCCTCGTACTCGCTGACGTGGGTGACGGTGTTCCACTCGTGCAGGATCTGCACCGGCACCTGGCCGAAGCGCTCCTGGCAGACGTTCATCCAGCCGTAGCGCGCGTCCGTGATGTACTCGCAGAACAGGCGCAGGTGGTTCTGGTAGCCGCGGCCGCTCGACACGGTGAACGTCGGCGTCTTCGCACGCAGGTGGTCGATGAACGCCTCGACCTCGGCCGGCTGCCACTGCCACGGGTACTGGTTGGTGAACTCGGCGAACCGGCGGACCAACGACAGCCTCGGCTTGATGGTCGAGTCCCAGTTCAGGAAGCGGCTCCGCTGCTGCTTGGTCCACCCCTCCAGCATCGCCTCGAACACCGCCGGCTCGGGGTCCAGGTACGAAACCCCGTCCACGAGCATCAGCTGGGCTGCCCCCGCCAGATCAGCCGCTCTAGCCACTCCAACCTCCGTTGCGTTAGATGCAACATTGTTGGGATGGCGCGCGTCGAGCGCAAGAGCCGCTGGCCGATCGGTTGCCCCTCACCCGGTGACCGCGAAGGCACCCCCTCCCACCTGCGGTTATGCGTGTTGACCGCCCCGTCGAGTGTTGCATCAAACGCAATTCCGCCCCTTTTTCGGAGTCGCGCATGGCCGACAGCGCTGTGATGAAGACGTAGCAGGCCGCCCGGATCATCCGCAGCTCGTCCAGCCCGCGGCTGTCGCCGGTGCGGCGGAGCGGATCGCGGACGGCTTGGCGGATCCGTTCCTTGCGCGGCTCTACCGCCGGGTGGTTCGTCTCGAAGGCCGCGGGGTAGCGGCGCCCGAAGACCTGCCTGGTGAAGAGCCTCCACACGGGCTCGCCGTCGGGCACCCCTTGGTCGCCGGGTTCGAGCCGGATGTGCACGGGGATCAGGTTTTCCGGGTTCCGCAGCCACAGGTCGATCCGCTCGTCGATCTCCCGCTGGAACGCTTCCCTGCTGCCCCGTCGCGTGTCGGTGGCGCGGGTGTGCTGGACGCCGAGGAGTTCGCCGGCGCCGCCGTTGGGGTCGACCGCGGCGGCGCGGCCCTGGTCGATGAGGGCCTGGACCTTGGCCCGGCGGGCCAGGGCCCGCTCACGGCCGGTGCCCGCGAGGGAGAAGATGCTTGGGTTGTGGCCGGTGACGGCGAGGCTGATGGTCGACCAGGCCGGTGTTCCGGCCGGGCGGCCCGAGCGAGGCCGGTCCGAGACCGGGATGACGCGTGCGGGGTCGGCCAGCCAGGCGTCCAGGATGGCGTCCATAGCCGGGCCGGGCCGGTACCCGGTCGGAAGCGGGGCCGGGGCCGCCTCTCGGGCGGCTTGCTCCTCGCGCCGGTCGAGGATCTGCGGACCGATCCGGTCCACCCAGGCCCAGGCCGCTTTCAGCAGGGGCCACCAGGTGGCGGGCGGGATCGCCTTGGTCGACAGGGTCCGGGAACTGCTGGCCTCGGCGATCTGACGGCCGGACAGGCCCGGCCACGGATCGGCCAGGGGCCCGGCGGCGGTCAGGACCGGGGCCAAGTGGACGAGGTGGCGCACGGTGTCGACGTAGGTCATGACGGTCTTCGGCTTGTTCTCCGATGCCCGGTCGTCGATGAACGCCTGCCAGTCCTCGGGGCTCCAGGTGGCGAGGGTGGCGGGCAAGCCGTTGTCGTCGGCCCAGCGGGCCAGGACACCGATCCGCGCGCAGTCGCCGATCACCGTCGACGGAGACCACCTGCCGATCTTGAGGAAGAGACCGGCGTCGCGAAGGGCCTTGTGGCTGGGGTTGGACATGGCGAAGGCCAGTTCACGGGCGGTGAGGTTCCACAGCGGATCGACCGGAAAGTAGTACTTCCAGTGGGCGGGCGGCCTGTTCGCGGGCCGCTGGAGGCAGTCGGCCGGCCAGGCGTCGGTGCGAGCGAACACCGGGCTTGGGGTGTCGGGAAGGCGGCCGGGCATCGCGTCGAAGACGGGCTCGTCGTCGCGGAAGGTCAGCGACCGCAAAGGGCCGGCGGAGGCGGGGGCGGTGGTCATCGGTCGTACTCCGTTCGCATCCCCAGGGGAAGGTCGAGGTCCACATGGCCGGCGGCGATCTGCTCGCGGGCCGCGGGCAGGCGCTCCTCGCACTGCTCGAACAGCTCGGCCAGGGCGGCGGCCTTGCCTCCCCAGTGCTGCTGCCACACGGGCGGGGCGAGGCGCTCGCGCATGCGTTCCACGTGGTCGGCGAACAGCAGCAAGCGGGGCAGCTGCGAGACGAACACCACGGCGTTCGGGCAGACCATGCACATCGCCGGGGCGACGTGGCACGGCTTGCCCGGCCCGGTGTGGGGTGAGTTCATCGGCTCCTTGCAGTTCGTCAGCCCCATGTCGAGCTCGCCCTCCAGCAGGGCCTTGCCCTGGTCCGCGGTGATGCCCAGCGCCTCGATGCCCGCGGGCTCGCCCAGCTGACGTTCGGCGTCGGGAAGGACGAGGACCGGCTTGCCGACGAGGCGGTCGAACACCTTGCGCTGGGCGTTGTTGACCGCGCGGGCCGCCAGGGTGTGAGCGGTGGTGCCGTGCGCGTAGTGGCCGGCGAACACCTGGATGTGGTGGTCGTCTCCGGCCAGGTCCGACAGGGTTCCGCCGAGCGCTGCCACGCGCGTGGTCTTCGCGGTCTTGCGCAGGCGCCGGGTGTCGTGGGGCCGACTGATCTCCAGCTCCTCGTGGCCGCTGATCCAGTTCGTGAAGCGGCGTCCCTCGTAGTTGAAGGCGGCGAAGCGGGCCAGCAGGTGGCCCTGCTGGCCGAGTTCGGTCGCGGTGAACAGCCACGGCTCGCAGTTGAACACCTCCCGGGTCAGCTCGTTCACGGCAACCAGGCGCCGCATCAGGCCGGGGACGTCCCACCGCCCGCCGCCTTCGAAGCGCACCTCCCCCGACTTCCCCTGAGGGTCGGTGGGATGGAAGTCGGCCCGGATCCGTCCGGCCCGGTTCTTGGTCTGGACGATCCTGACGCCCTGCGGGCCGAACTCGATCTCCGGCAGGCGAAGGCGGTGCAGTTCCTCGGGGGTGCAGTCGGTCATCGCCAGCAGCAGCAGGACCCGGAAGGGCTGGAGGTCGCTCTCGCTGGGGAACAGCATCCGGCTCACGCCGGAGGCCAGCCCTGCCAGCCCGGCACCGCGCCCGCTCGCCGCGAGCCGCAGGTCGCACAGTTCCTGCGGCCAGAACCTGGCGTGGGCCGGCAGGTTGTCCCGCAGGGCGGCCGTGGTCAGGATGCCGTGCCGGGCCGCCCACAGCAGGTTCGCCGGCGTCCGCCAGCCGGCCTCGCGGGGGTCCTGCCCGGCGGTCAGGAGGTCCCGCCCGGCGGCCAGGCGCTTCTCCAGCGCCCTGATGTCCTCCATCGCCGATCCCTTGAGGGCCAGGCGCTCGCGGTTGGAGAACTCGTCGAGGACCTGGCCGGTGTTCTTGCGGAGCACGCTGGTGCCGCGAGCGCGGTCCTGCAGCTTGTCCGGGATGCTCGGGTCGCGCCGAGCCGCGTGGTCGATCAGGTTGAGCAGGGCGCTGGCCAGCGCGTACGGCATCGTCGACTGGCGGGAGTACCGGGTCGGCAGGTGCTGTTCCCAGGCGAAGACCACCTCCGTCAGGTCGACGTGCCCGCTCTCCAACCGCACCCCTGCCGGATCGTGTCCCAGCCGGGCCAGGTGCGGGCCGGCGAAGTCGCAGAAGCTGACGACCGCTCCGCGCTGGTGGCTGCCCGCGGCCAGGGCGCTCTTCGCGGCGTAGTCGAGCCAGGCGTCGGCCAGCTGCGCGGCCAGCGCCGGGCACTGGAACGCGCCGGGGTCGATTCGCGCCTCCACCACGCGGGTGCGCTTGACCTCCTTCCTGGAGCGGATCCCGATCGCGTCGACCACCACCGGCTGCACCTCAGACCGGGCGTTGGCACGCGGACGGCGCTCTCCACGGCGGGGCATCAGGCCACCGCCTTGCGGGCCTCGCGGGCGGCGTACTCGGCGAACGTCGTGTCCTGGTCGTTCCACGCCTTGACGGCCTGGGCGACCAGCAGGTTCGTCCGGCGGATGTAGCGCAGGTACCGCATCGTCGACTCCGGACGCAGATGTCCGAGCAGCTGCTGCACGCGCAGGAAGGCGTTGCCGGCCAGGTGCTCGCCCAGGTGGGCGGGGCTCCGGCCGCCGTCGCGGATCTCCTTCGCCGCCCGCTCCAGCACGAGCTGGGTCAGCAGTTCGAGCATGAAGATCGCGAAGGTGTGCCTCAGGTCGTGGATCCGGATGTTGCGTGGCATCTCCAGCTCCAGGCCGAACTCCTCGACCACCGCCTCGCACCGGGCCTGGGCAGCGTCGAAGACCTGGTCCCAGCGCTGGCGGCTGAGCATCCGGCCGTGCCGGCCGACGAACAGCGCCATCGGCTCCAGCCCCTGGCCGGTCTCCCTCACCGTGATCCGCCGCAGCGGCGCGTCCATCAGCTTGATCGTGAACGTGCGCCGCCGTCCGTGCAGTACCCCGCTCAGCTTCATCTGCCGCAGGTCGATGTCGTCGACGACGAACAGCTCCTCACGCCGGAGCGCGAGCGTCCTGGCCGCCCGCCGCACGACCTGGGCCCGCTCGATGCGGCGGTAGAGGTCGATCTCGCGCAGCGTCGCGTCCTGGATCTCCACGGTACGCGGCAGCTTGTACTTGGCGATCGCCTCCAGCTCCACCAGCCGGGCCGAGCCGTCCCGGCGGGGCGGGCCGACCTCGATATCCAGCAGGCTGCTGAACTCCCGCAAGCGCATCCCGGTGTTGATCGCCAGGTCCGCCGCGCAGCTGTTGCGCAGCGGGGCGGTGCCGCGGAACGCCGGATCCACTCGGCCATCGGGCAGCAGGCCGCGCAGGCCGACGTCCTTGAACACGCGCCACTGGTCGAAGGTCAGGTGGCGTACGTCGAGCTGGGACACGGCGCCCCAAGCCAGCACGTCCCGGCCGTTCTTCCGCCGGTGGTAGGGCCGGTGCTCCAGGGCCCCCGAGTCCACCGCCCAGCCGTAGAAGTTGTTGATCGCCACCCGCCGGCGCCGCCACGTCGCGGGGCTGACCGGCTCGTCCTGGTACTGGGTGCGGTCGTCGCGGAAGGCGATCAGGTCATCCTCGGTCGCGGACAGCAGGTCCGCCGGAATCTCCAGGCCGGCCAGGAAGTCCGCCACGTCGAGCAGGTCGTAGGTGTAGTCCCGCAGCGACGACGCCCCCAAGGTCTTCGCCTCTGAGCGGAAGAACGACGAGAGCGGCTCGGCCGGCCGCATCGCCTCATCGAGGAAGAACGGCGTCCCGTCAGGCAGTGCACCCGATCGAGTGACATAGGCCACGGCGTCCAGATCGACGCCGGGTATCGGCTCCCAGTACCTGCGGACCCGGTCGCTTGAAGTGAAGAAGTGATCCATTGCAGCATTCGGTGAGACAAATAGGACACACGAACGCTAACGGGACTCCAGCCCACCCATAGGCCCAGCTCAGGGGCTTGTGAGACATGTACCAGATGTAGACCTAACCGGAGCCGAAGCAGCCGCCGGGGCATTCGAATCGGTGGGGGCCGTTGCGGAGCCAGTCGGCGTAGGCGCCCCGCAGCCACGCGCGGACCTCGAAGTGGTCGAGCAGGGTCAGGTTCAGCAGCCTGCGCAGCTGGTTGGCGAGGTGGGCGGATTCGGTGGGGCTGTGGATGTCGGCTGCGCACTGGAGGGACACGATGTCGAGGACGACCGCCTCCAGGAGCAACTCCTCGGTCCGGTTCGCGCGCTTGCGCCCGGGGTCGACGATGCCGGGGTGGCGGCGGTCGGCTTGGTCGTCGAGCATCCGCTGGTGGTACATGAGGCGGGCGTCGCGGAGCAGGCGCGGCACGGAGGGGTTGTCCGGGTAGGCGTCGCGGACGGCGGCGAGGGCCAGGGCGTCGGCCAGGAGGTCTTCCTCGGGGCGGTAGCGGATGCGTCGGTCGCCGGTGACGACGTCGAAGGCGGCGCTGCACGCGGCCATCGCGGCGACGGTGGCGGCGATCGTCCCGGGGTCGTCGGTGGTGTCGACGGGCAGGGTGACGTAGGGCTCGGTGGAGGCGGTCACGGGCGTGGCCCTTCGGTGTCGGGGTGGTGTTCGCGGGCGCCGGCCGGGCGGCCCGGCTTCGGGTGCGGCAGTGAACCGCGCATTCCTTGACGGACCTCTTGATGCCGACCACCCATCAAGGTCACGAAGTGGTAACAGGTTGGTTCGCCGGGCCGGGCTCCCCAATTGGGGAGCCCGGCCCGGCCATCAAGGTGTGCACCTTGATGGGCGCCCCACCGCTGGTCAGGTGCCGTGGCAGGCGTCGCACAGGGCCTCGTCGCCGAACCAGCCCGCCGCGACGTCGAGCAGGTCGGCGGCACTGCGGACGTTGACCCAGGCCGGGCCCGAGCAGCCCGTCTCGCACACCGCGATCGTCTGGAACCCGTCCTGGCCCGCGTCGCCGCCGCCCCGGTACCGCAGCTCCAGCGACTCCGTCCCGGCGGCCAGCAGGCCGTGCACCGCGCCGTCGCTGCCGGGCCCGTCCCACGTGATCAGCGCGGCCAGGCCGGCGCCGAACACCGCGCGGGCCTCGCGCGCCAAGGCCTCGACCCCGGCGTCCCGTTCGGCCCGGCGGCGCAGCAGGGTGGTCAGCAGCGGCAGCGAGCTGACGGGGCGGACGTACTCGATCCCCTCCGCCGACAGGCCGGGCAGGCTCCTGGCGATCTGCTCGAACTGCTCGCGGACGACATCGTCCGGAACCCGCAGCGCGCCGTCCCGCAGCGCGTTGCGCGCCAGCGCCACCGGCAAGGCGGTGTCGGCCACGATCGCCGCCACCGGCACGCCGCACTCCCCCGCGAGGCGCACCAGCTCGGCACGATCGGCTGCGGTCGCGCTCGTCGCGTCAACGACGGTGCTGCGCCGCAGGATCATCCGCTGCTCCAGCACCAGGTGCAGGAGTGCCCAGGCGTCGCTGTTCACGCTCTGGTCGGCCCGGCTGCCGGTGAGCAGGCCCCTCAGCGCGTCGGCGCTGAGCACGTCGTCGCGGGCGAAGGCCCGGACCAGAGTGGACTTGCCCGACCCCGAGCAGCCGATGGTCAGGACCAGGACCGGATCGGGCAGGCCGAACTCGGTGAGCGTGCGCGCCGTGGCCGTCGCCGCGGGGCTCACCGCTGCGCCTGCGTACGGGCAGCCGGGGTGGGGCGGGTGGTGGCGTAGGCGCGCGGGTAGTCGGTGCCCTCCAGCGGCAGGCCGGCGGCGGCTACCGCCAGCGCGAGTTCCAGCACGTCGGCGACGGCCCCGGGCTTGAGGCCCTGGACGAGGTGGCCGTCGAGGTCGGTGCTCGCGGTGGCGAGGCCGCTGGTCGCCTTCGCCAGGTGCTGGTAGGCATCGAACAGCTCGGCGCCGTCCGGCAGCGGCTCGGGGATGGTCCGGGGAACGCGGGTGCGGCCGCGGTTGTAGTGGGGCAGCGGGTCGGCGACGGGCAGCTGGACCAGCCCGTCGGGGTCGAGTTCGCTGCGGCCGTCGGAGTAGACCGGCTCGTCCAACCGGTGCTCGTCCTGCCAGGCCGCCAGCGCCTCGGCGTGCAGCTCCTGGGGCTCGGTCAGGCCGCCGTACCAGTCCCGGGTGATGCCGACGGCGGCCAGGTCGGCGTCGCTGAGCTCGCGGACGATGTGCTCGGTGGCGGCGGTGACGATGTACGCCTCGGGCTGGGGCACATGGTCGAAGGCGTCGTTGAGCTGACGCATGAGCAGAACGAACATCCGCTGCCACCCGGGAGGCATGGACTGGAGGAGGGAGCGGTTCAGGACGAGGTGGCCGGCGTACGAGAGGCCGAAGTAGGTGTGCACGTCGTCCCCGTGCGCATCAGGGGCGGCGGCGGGGCGGGTGATGGGGTTCACGGCGGTGGTCCTCCGTTCGTCAGTGGGCGCTCGGGCCCGGGTCGGTACTGGTCGAGAGGCGGCGGGGCTCGGCACCCCTGCGGCTGGCCGGCGGCCACAGCAGCTGGTCCAGGTGCAGGAGCGCGCGGTAGTCGGCGGCGCTCTGATCGGGGTCGAGGCGGTCGTGCGGCGGCGCCCAGGCCAGGGAGCGGCGCAGCAGGGAGTCGGCGAGGTTGAGCCCGGTGCCGGCGTAGTCGAGGTCGGCGGTGCTGTCGTGGATCGGGTCGTGCGGCAAAGGGGGTCTCCAGGCGGGTGTGTCGCTGTCGCCTGAGCTGCCCGGCCAGGGCGTGCCCGGCGGTGCGGGGCCGGGCCCGGATGGACTGCCGGGCCCGGCGGTGGGGGGCTGGTGGGTGGTTGCCTCAGAACGGGTGGTCGTCCGCGGCCGGGTAGGACGGCCCCTCGTCGTCGGCGATGTCGTCCCAGAAGGGGGGCCGGCCCGGCGCCTGGTTGCGCTGGCAGAGGTGTCGGTAGCCGTGTTCGTAGGAGAACCCGGTGCCGTCGCACTCGGCGCAGTCCTCGGGGTGGGGCTCCTGATCCTGGCCGGCCGAGCAGTCGACGTGCTCCTGGTGGACCGGTACGAAGATCCCGTCGCCCTGGTCGTCCCAGGTCATCGTCACCAGGTGCACCCCGGTCCCGTCGCAGCCCCCGGGGCAGTCCGGCTGGTGCGGTTCGTCCGGTGGCGGCGGGTACCTGTCCTGGGCGGGCTCGGTGGGCGTGCTGATCGCGGTCATCGGGTTCTCCACGGGGTCTGGTGCGGCAGGCTGTCGCCGGTCGCGCCTGGGCGGGGGCGGGGCTGGCGGGTGTTCACCCGGACTCGGGGCCGGCCTCGGGCGCCGGGGGGTTCGGCGGCGGCTCGTCGAGGTTGATGTGCAGCGGAAAGGCGTTGCGGGCCACGGCGCCCCGCAGCGCGTCGAGGAGCTGTTCGTCGCCGACGTCGTGGGCAAGGTCCACGAGGGTGCCCATCTCGGCGGGACCGAGTTCGACCTGCACGCGCGCACCCGCGGCGGCGCGGTGGCGCAGCGTCTTGAGCAGGACCGGCTTGGGCGCGTAGGCCGGGATGGGCGTGCCGTCCGGCTCGCAGATCTTGCCGATGATGCCGTAGTCGCCGCCGTTCGCCGCCGCGATCGCCAGCCAGCGGGAGGCCGTGCAGTGGAACACACCCTCCGGCCGGTACGTGCCGTCGGCTCGGTAGGTGACGGTGTGGGCGAGGGCGTCGTTCTCACGGCGCCGCGCGCGGCGGCGGCGCCAGCTGCGGAACAACTCCATCGGGAGCGTCTTGCCCAGGGGGGCGGGACTGCTGGGTCTGTGCGGACATGGGGTCCTCTCCATCAGGAGCGTCGAGCCGCCGAGGGGCGGCGGGGCAGGCGGTCGGGGGTGGCGTGCCACCGTCCGGTCGCGCTAAGGCCGGAGGGTGCGTACGGCGCGCGAGGCGCCAGGGGTGTCATTCGACGGTCCAGCCACCGGCTGCGGCGGCGTCGTATGCAAGCTCAACGGCCAGGTGTTGCCAGTCGGTGGGGCTGATCCGGCCGGCGGCCTCGTTGAGGGCGTCCCGGATCTCCTCCGCCTGGGCCCGGGTGAAGGTCAGGGCTCCGTGGAAATTGCCGTCGAGGGCCGTGAGGAACGTCTGGATCGTGGCGGAGCCACCGATGTCCGCGAGCCGCAACTGCTCGGCGAGGTTCTGGGTGGTCAGGCAACTGGCGTGTCCGACGTGGTCGCCCCAGTAGATGCCCATGGTCGTCGTCCCTTCTGGTGGAGCGGGAGGTGTTCCCGCCCCAGTTCGGTCGGTGGCGGGGCGGTCCGGCCGTCCGCCGTCGGCCGGACCGCGTTGCGCGGTTGCTGCCCAGCTGGCGGGGTTAGTGGGCGGCGGACGAGCCAGAGGGCGTCCCGGTCGCCGGAACCAGTCGGCGGTCGGTGATCAGGAGGCGATCGCCGAACGCCGGGGTGCGGTCGTCACCCCAGAAGGGGTGCAGCACCGGCACGCCGCCCTGCCACCGGTCGTCGTAGCGCCAGGTGATGCTGCCCGTCGGTTCGCCGTCCAGGAGGAAGGCGGCTTCGAGGTCGAACTCGCGGCCGGTGCCGGGGTCGGTCCACCGGGTGGAGCCGATCTCGGTCTCCGGGACCTGGCGGCCGTTCTCGTCGACCCTGCGGGCCATCCAGGAGACGGTGGCCAGCGCGCCGGGGTGGTCCCAGGTGTTCGGGAACGGCTTGCCGGGGTAGCCGACGCCGACATGGACGGCGAGGTCGCGCAGCGGCTCGCGGCCGCGCAGCTCGGCGAGCACCAGCTGCGCCCGGCCCGACTCGACGGGCATGGTGCATGGGTCCTGGGCGGTGCCGGCGCCGCCCGTGTTGGCGGCCCAGCCGCGCAGCTCGGCGTAGACGCGGCCGTCCGGGTTCGGGGCGTTCTCGGTGATCTGCCAGTCGGCAAGGATCAGCGTCCGGCCGCCGGTGAAGGTCAGGATGGCGCGTTCGGCCTGGGCGATCTGGTGGTCGTCCCGGTTCCAGGGCTGCATCTGCTGGTCTCCTCGTAGGTGGTGAGCTTCGGTGTCTGCGTTCGGCGGGGCGCCGTGCCGTATCGAGAGCGGAGTCGACGGCCAGGCCGGTCGGAGTCGGTCCGGGTGGCCGCGCCGCTCGCCGCGCTGCGCCCTTGTCCGGCCTGGCGGGCCGGGAGGCGGGTGCTGCGCGGCGGGCAGCGTGATCACCCGGCGCCGGTCAGGGCCGGGAGACGGATCGGCTGACGGTGTCGGCGGCGTACAGCACCGCGGCGGTCAGACCGGCGAGCTGCTCGACGATGGCGTGGGCCTCGGGCGAGATGTGGTCAGGGTTCACCGGGTTGGTGAGGGCGCCGAGCGCGATGGCACGCAGGTTCAGCGGCTCGGGCTTGGGCGCGGGCACGCCGCAGCACCGGGCCTCGGCCACGTCGCCGATGCCGGAGAGGGCCCTGCCGACGCGGGGAGCACTGGAGGGGCGGTCCTCGGCGCCCCGCACGGCGACGGCCACGTGGCCCGAGGTGGTGTCCCAGGTCGCGGACACCTCGTACAGGCCTTCGTCGTAGTCGGGCTCCAGGAGCAGGGCGGGCTTGAGGACCAGGCCCTGGCCGACCTGGGCCTGGCGGATCGGCGTGATCCCGAGCCTGTGGAGGTGATCGTTGATGGCGTCGACCTGCCACTTCACCGTCTGGTAGGTGCTGGTCTGCTCGTCCTGGAGCCGTGCCCGGTAGGTCTCCTCGGCGAGGCCGTACCAGTCGGGCAGCTTGGTGGTGGTGTCCTGCATGGTCGTCAGTCCCTTCGGTTGGTGGTGCGGGTGGGTGCCGGCCGGGTCTGGCCGGGTGCGGGTGTTGCGTCAGACCGTGCTCGGGCCGGTGGCGTACGCGGCGGCGGCCGCCAGTCGGCGCTCCAGGTCGTCACCGGCCTGCGCGGCCTCCAGCAGCAGCTCGTGCAGGCGCAGTTCGTCGGCCCGGGTGAGGTCCAGGTGCGCCCGTGCGGCTTCGGCGAGGGCGTAGAGGTGCGCGGTGGTGTCGGCCGCCGTGGTGACGGCCTCGACCAGGCCGGGCTGGAAGGCGACGGGGCGCTGGAGCCTCCAGTGCCCGGCGTCGGCCAGGGAGGCCCGACGGTTGCGGGCCTTGGCCCGGCGGGCCTCCAGGGCCTCTGCCAGCGCAGTCGGGGAGGAGTGGGCCGGGCGCAGGTTGAACAGGCCGGGCAGGTCGAGCAGGTCCAGCAGGCGGCGGCGCGCAGCAGGGTGTGCCGGTCAGATCAGGGAGAGCTGAATGTTGCCGGTTAGTCCTGGGGGACGTCGGCCAGCGCCTGGTGGCCGGGCACGGTGCGGGCGCCTCGGAGGAGGGTGACGGTGCCGGCGAGGCAGTGGTCGCGCAGCCCGTACGGCCACGTGCTCAGGCGCAGGTCGGCGACGGCGATGACGGTCTCGACGGCGGCGGGGCGGCCGGTGGTGACCAGGCGGTACAACTGCTCGGCGGTGGTCTCGCGGCGCAGGAGGTGTTCGGCCTCGTCGATGAGCAGGCGGACGCGGGGTTCGGCCTGGGTGGGCTGGTGGGCGCGCTGGCGGGCGTCGCGCAGACGGGCGTTGCGCTGGTCGACGATGGTGAGGGCGTGGTCGAGCATCTGCTCGGCACCGTCGGGGGTGGCGCGGCGGTCGGCGGCGGCCAGTTCGCTGCGGGGGGTGATGGCCCAGGTGGTGGTCGCGGGGCCGGTGGCGGGCTGGGTGATCAGCTCCTGGAGGTGGCGGGACTTGCCGGAGCCGGTGGGGCCGACGATCAGGTGCGTGGACATGCGGTGGTTCCTCTCGGTGGGCGTGGTGACCGCCGGGGCGGTCGGGTTGGTGCGGGAAGCGGTCCGCCCGCCCGGCCAGGGGTCGCGGGGCGGGCGGCGGACGCGGTGTGGGGTGGGTGGGCCGGCCAGGGTCAGAGGCTTTCGGCGGGCTCCGGCAGGCTGTCCTGGTCGGCGTTCTGGAGCAGCGGCAGGCCGTACTCGGCGGCGCTGCGGCGCACCTGGGTCTTGTCGTCGGCGAGGTCGGAGCAGGCGTTGATCTTCTGCTCGGCGGCGGCCTGCTCGGCCAGGCGCTTCGTCTCTTCCTTCGCGGCCTCGACCAGGTGGGCCGGGCCGTCGCCGTCGCGGGTCAGGTACGCGGCGCCGGCGGCCACGTACGAGGTGGCCTCCAGATGGGCGACGGGGAGGGCCTGGCGGTGGGTGGCGAGTTCGGCGAGAGCGGTTGTCAGGCCGGATCCGGAGGAGTCGGTGATCAGGTGGTTGGTCATGTCGGGGCTGCCTTTCCGCAGGGTGGGGGCCCCGTCCGCGCCTGCTGGCCTGAGGCTCGGGACGGGGACGGGGCCCGGGGTGGGATGGCTGTGTTCGGTTGGGTGGCGCAACAGAGCGCTGGCTAGGCCGGGACGAGGTTGCTCGCGTCGTCGGCGTTCTTCGGCAGGGGCAGGCCGTACTCGCCCTTCTCGTCCGGGTTGCGGACGACCGCACCGGACTTGACGAGCTCGGTGAGGCGGTTGGCGACGGTCTTGCCGGCGACCTGGGCCATGGAGGTGATGGTGTCGATGTGGAGGTAGCCGACCTCCAGGTGCATCGGGTCGCGGTAGCTGGCCAGTACGGCGAGGATCTTCTCCTCGGCTGTGGGCTCGCGGGTGGCGGCGTAGGTGACGGAGGCGGGCTGCCATCCGCCGCTGCCGTCTTCGTCGTCGCCTTCGCTGTCCGCGCCGTCGATCGAGGCGGTGGCGATCTCGAAGCGGTCGTCCCAGTCCGGGAAGTCGAGCGGGACCGCGATCTGCTCGGGATCGAACAGGCCGGCCGCCGACTCCAGGATCCACAGGCGCGTCAGTTCCGCCCGCTCGTCCGGGCCGACGATGTACCCGAGGCCGAAGGTGCGGCGGGGGTCGTCGGCGGGGACGGTCGGGTCGTAGATGAGCGAGTCGTTGGTGCTGCGCCAGAACGCGGGGATCTTCGACGGGTCGGCGCCGTCGAAGGCGTCGGGCAGGTCGACGCGGTGCTTCTGGGCGCTGTCGCTGCGCAGGAGGATCAGCGCCCCGCCGTGGAAGACGTTGTCGCGGATCGCCGTGTCCCCGCCCATCTTGTCCAGGTTGAGGATCTGACCGCACAGGACCAGGGAGATGCCGAGGGAGCGGCCCTGTTCGGCGAGTGCCGCGACGATCCTGGCCGCCTCCGCCCGGTAGGGGCTCTTGTCCCCGAGGAGCTGGGCGTACTCGTCCAGGATCACCGCGATGTAGGGGCGGTCGCGGGTGGGCTTGAAGTTCTTCGCCCGCAGGCGCTGGCTCTCCCGGATCCGGTGCCGCAGGATCGCGTAGGCCACGCGCAGCGCGCCCATGGCCTCGTCGAGGCCGCAGCCGGCGTACGCGGCCATGTCCTCGACGTCGGGATTGCTGCTGCCCTTGGGGTCCGCGTAGATGATCGCGACGCCGTTGACGTGGTAGCTGAGGGCGATGAGCTGGAGTGCGCCGCCCTTGCCGGAGCCGGTGACGCCGGCGACCAGGACGTGGCGGGCGCCTCCGGCCGGGTCGTAGAGCTGGACCCGGGCGGGGCGCCCGGACACGCCGCTGCCCAGTTCCACGTAGCCGTTGTCGTTGGCCATCAGCGTCTTGGGGCCGGGCAGGGGCTTGCCGTCCTCCAGCGGCGAGCGGTCCATGACGCGCAGGATCGCCCTGCGGGGGTCGTCGGTGGGTTCGACGCTGACGAGCAGGGTGGTCTTGCGCAGGGCTCCGGCGATACGGACGGGGTCCGGCATCGAGATCGCGTCGGTGTCCTCGTCCGCGACGATCCAGGCGGCCTCGCCGCCGGTCCCGGGGTCGGGGATGACTCCTTCCAGGTGGGTTCCGGGCATACAGCCGCCGCTGTGGGCGACGTGCTTGAGCCAGCGGGCCTCCAGCTCGCCGTGGCGGTCCTCCTCCTCGGAGGGGGCGGTCAGGCGCACGAGGATCCGCTTGGAGCTGGCGTGCGGGCCCTCGGTGATGGAGATCCATTGGGCGGGGACGTGGTAGACGCCGGAGACGGTGTCGGCCGTCACCGTCACCGGGCGGCCCGGCGGGGCCTGGACGACACCCTCCCAGGCGGTGTCACCCAGCCCCGTCAGGACCAGGTGCTGCCCGGTGTGGGCGCCGTACTCGCCGGAGACGTGGGCGTCCCACAGCTGGAGGATCTTGTCGACCGCGGCGTCCCGGGCGGGCCTGGGCGTCCGCGGGTCCTGCGGCTTGGCCGCCCTCGCCCTGCGGCGCCGGCTGCTGCCCAGGACCGCCCGCAGGGAGTAGCCGACGAAGCCGACGCTGCTCCACCAGACGGTGGAGACCAGGCCGGCCAGCGAAGGCATCGTCATGAAGCCCGCCACCAGGGCGTCGATGCCGGTGGGGCCTTGCAGGGTGGCGGTGGCTGCCGCGGTGACGGTGGCGACCGAGGAGACGAGGAACGGGACGCGGTGGGCGCGCAGGATGTCACCGCCGGGTACGGCGTCCAGTACGGCCTCGGGCAGGCGCCCGGCCGCGTTCAGGCCGGCCACCAGGGCGGGCGCGGCCAGGAACGTGGTCATGGTGAGGGCCGCCTGCGGGTCCAGGAACGGCATGGTGATGGCGGCGGCGATCGGTGCGGCCACCTGCGCGAGGGCGAAGCGCCGCTCGGAGGCCGGATCGAGCTCGGCCCGGGCCGGTGCGGTGTCGTCGGTGGTCATCGTCTACTCCTGCCGGTACCAGTCACGGTCGGCCATCTCGACCGGGGACCGGTCGCGGGCCTGCTGGATGCCGTCGTGATCGGAACGGGCCTGCTCGTCGGTGGCGGCCGCGGCCTGGGCGGTGGTCTCGGTGGCGGCGGCGAGCGCGATCGCGGCCTGGGACAGGCCGGCCATGGCCCGGGCCACCTCGCGCGTCTCGGCCACGGTGGCCTGGTCCACCTTCATGGCCGCGATCTGTTCCGCGGTCCGCCCCGTCGCCCTGGCCTCGTCGTCCTGCACCCGTGCCAGGCCGCGGAAGGCGTTGAGGTCGCTGCGCAGGGAGCGGGCCAGTGTCTGGACGTCGCGCCGCAGCTGGCGCAGGGTGGTGTCGGTGGTCATGGCGTTCTTCTCCTGTTCAGCTGCGGTAGAACTGGCGCTCGGCGGGAGCGGTGAGCGGGCTGTCGACGACGGCTCGGTAGATACCGCCGTGGCGCGTCCGAGCGTTGGCGGCCAGGGTCTTCACGCCCTCTGCCGAGTTGAGGGCCATCGATCTGGCCGCCTGCGCCCGCGTGCGCAGGCCCTCCGCCTGCTCGGCCAGCCGGACGAGCTTGTTGACCAGAGCGATACCGCCCTTGACGCTTTTGGCCTGCTCGGCGTACTGCTGGGCGAGTTTCGCGTGCTTGGCCGCGTGGTCCAGGGCGACCTTGGCGTCCTCGGCGATGCGCGCGAGGACGGTGACCTTCTCCTCCAGGGCCTTCTCGAACTGGAACAGCGAACGGACCTCGCCCCGGCGGAGCCGGTAGTTCTTGAGGTCCGTGGGGTCCTGCGGCTTGAAGCTGACGTGGGTCTTGGTGGGGGGCTCGACCTCCACGGCCGCGGCGGGAGCCTTCTCCCGGTAGGGCGCCTTCCCGAGGTTCGGGGCGTACGGCTCGCGCTGCGCGGTGGGGACCTGCCGCGGCGTGCCGCCCTCGGCGGGCTTGCGGAGGTCCGCGGTGGATCCGCTGACCTGCTCCATCTCCGGTCGGTCTTGGGTCTTCACGCTCGGGGTGCTCCTCTCCGGGCCCTTCGGGTGGGGGCCGCCCGGGGCGGGCGGCCGGGCGGGGGCGTGGTCCGGGGTTTCGGGCGCGGCGGGGCGGTGCCGGGCGGCCGTGCCGTTCTGCTCGTCGGCGTCGTTCTTGAGCAGGGTGCTGGCCTTGGTGCCGGCCTTCCCGGTGTCGGTGCCGGTTCCGGAGTCGGACGGCGCCGTTTCGGGGGCCGGTGCTCCGGTTTCGGTGGGGCCGGGCTGCGTCGGGGTGCCGGTGTTCTTCTCGTCACGGGGCTTGTTCTGGCCCCACTTGGTGTCCAGCCCCTTGTCGTCGATGCCTGCCGAGGGCGGGTCGGCCGGTGCGGGCACGGTGTTGACCGGCTCGTCCTTGCGCCTCTCGTTCCGGAAGGGTCCGGTGACGTAGCCCTTGACCTTCTTCAACCAGGACGGCTTGTCGCCGCCGGTTTCGGTCAGGGCGGCCGGGCCGGGGTCGCCGGCTCCGGGCTCGGCTGCCCCCGGTCCGCGCCCGCGGTTGGCGCGTTCGCTGCCCCGGGTGGTGGTTTCGGGGCCGTCGCTGCGCGTTTCGGACCCGCCGCCGGTGGTGGCGGGGCCGGGCTCCCTGGTCGCGCCCGCACCGCTTGCGCCGGGTCGCCCGCCCTTCGTGGTCCGGGTGCCGCCGTGGTCGCGCGCGGGGCCTCGGCTGCCGTCTCCGGAGCCGCCGCCGCGCGTTTCGGACCCGCCGCCGTTGGTTCCGGACCCGCCGCGTCGCGTTCCGGACCCGCCCTGGGAGCGGTTCGGGCCGCGGTTCTGCGCACCGGGCTTCGAGCCGTTGTCGCTCCTCGACGTGTCGGAGTTCTTGGAGTCGGTGGAGCTGCGGTGGTCCCTGCTGCTCTTGGAGCCGTTGTCCTGCTTGGACGCCCTGGTGTCACCGTTCCTGGTGTCGGAGGCGTCGGTGCGCCGCTGGTCGCGGTTGCCGTGGTCCTTGCGGTCCTGGGACCGCTTGACGTCCTGGTGGTTGCGGCCCTGGTGCTGCTGGTTCTTGGTATTGAGGTCGGCGACCTTGGCGTCGCGCTGGGAGCGGTGGTGCCCCGACCGGTCGTTCTTGGCCAGCCGGTCGGTCTTGTTGGTGCTCGTGGTGTTGCCGGAGTTCCCGGTGACCCGGTTCTCGCTGACGGTGTGCTGGCGTTTGACGGTGGTGGCCGTGCCGGTGCGGGCGAGCCGGGCGGCGACCGCCCGGATCAGCGCCGCCACCGGGCCCTCCCCCGCGCCGGCCGCGGCGGCCGCGCCGGCGGCGTTCTTGCCGTCCTTGCCCGGGGAGGCACCGCGCTCGTCATCGCGGTCGTCACCGGCGAGGTCGGCGGTCGATCCCAGGACGGGACGTGCGGGCTGCACCGGGGCGAGAAGCGCGGCGAGGGTGCTGCGCTCCTCGCCGGTGTCACCGGGCGCCGCGGTGGGGGCGGCCTGCTCCGGCGTCCCGGCGGTGTCCGGCGCGGGCGGTGCGACGGGTGTGGCGGGCACCGCCGGCGGGTGCGGGGGCGGCGGCGGCACGTTCATGGCGGGGGGCGCGGTCACCGTTCTCTCCTCACTGATTGTGACCTCCCTCCCTCCTCCCACCCGGCCGGCGGACGCCTCCTCCCGCGCGCCTGGGCGGCTGGAGGAAGCATTCTCGTGGGGTGGGAGGAGGGAGGGAGGAGGTTACGGACTGTCAGGTTCGGGGGATGCGCTTCTTCACCCAGCCGCCGACGAGCAGGATCCCGACGCCGCCCAGGACGACCAGTCCGGGCACGGGGACGTCGGAGGAGTCGCCCCCGTCGGCCGTCACCTTCTGAGCGGTGTTGACCATGCCGGGCGCGGCGTCGGCCGGGAACGCCTTGCCGCATTCGGTGATCGCGTTGTAGGAGCCGGCGGCCTTCTCCACGCAGGCCTGCACGGCCTGGCGGCGGGCCGTCTGGGCGGGTGTCTCCTGCTCGACGGACTTCGCCAGATCCGCGGCCAGCTGCTGGCGCTGCAGGTCGACCCTGCTCTGGTCCAGGGCGATCTGGGCCTTCTGCGCGTCGGCCTGCGCCTGGGTGGAGGCGTAGTACGACCAGCCGACGACGCCCGACGCGGCGAGGACCACCGCACCGGCGGCCAGGCCCGCCTTCCCCCACGGGGTCAGGCGGGCGTTGGGGGCGTAGGCGCCGTGCTGGGGCGGGGACTTCCACGACGGCACGGAGGAGATGTTGTACGCGGCATCGTTGTAGGCCGTCTCGTTGGTCATGGCAGCGCTCCTTCAACGGGGAAACGGGTAGTGCTCGGCGCCGGGCGCCTTGGAAGGCCCTCACCCGGGCGAGTGCGGGTGAGGACCGACCGAGAGGTCCGACAGTCAGGGGCGGCGAAGGGGCCGGTGGGCCGCCGCGGGTGGTACCCGCGGCGGCCGGGTCCGTGCTCGCCGTGGTGACGGACGATCGGCGGGACGACGGCGCAGACCACGGCGCTCCCGGTCATCGGGGGGAGGCCGATGACCGGGGTCGGCTGTGGGCGGGCTCGGACTGCCGCCGCCGCTCAGCCGTGCTGCTGGAGGCCGCCGTCGGCCGTGTAGCCGTTGCGGATCAGGTCGACGGCCTCGGTGCGGTACTCGGACGCGGTGCTGGGCGACTGGAGGCCGAACTCGTCCTGGATGGCCTGGAGCGGGAGCTTCTCCCCCTCGGCCCTGGTGAGGATCATCCGGGCGACCCGGCGCACCGCCCGCTCGCGCGGCTTGAGCTTGTTGGCCTCCTCCGCTTCGAGTGCGCGTCGCTCGACTTCGGCGGCGGCCTCGCGGGCTTCGGCGGCGGCCAGCCGGGCTTCGGCGGCGGTGGCCTCGGCCAGCTCGGTCTCGGCCAGTGCGCGCGCCTGCGCCTGCTTCTTCACGGCCGCCTCACGGTCGAGTTCGGCAGCGGCGTCGCGGGCTTCGGCGGCGGTCTTGGCGATGTCTGCGGCGGCCTTGTCGGCGTTCGCCTTCGCGATCCGGTCGGCCTCCTCGATGCCGCGGCGCACCTCGGCGGCCTCCTTCTCCAGTCCGGCGGCCTCCAGGTCGGCCTGCGCCTTGACCTTGTTCTGCGCGGCCGTCCGCGCCTCGGCCTCGGCCTCCCGCGCGCGGGCCTCAGCCACGTCCGCGCTCTCCAGCGCCGCCTGTTCGAGCTGGGCGGCCTTCTCGGCCGCCGTGATCTGGGCCTGGGCGTGGGCACGCACGGACGCGGTCTCCCCGTCGACCCTCGCCCGCACCTGGTCCAGCCGGCCGTTGGCGAGCACCCGCTGGGCCTCGGCCTCCTTCTCCGCAACGTCGCGGCGCGTCCGGGCCTCGCGCTGGCGCTGCTCGGCCTCCTCCGCTCGCCGCTCCGCCTCGCGTTCCTGGTCGTCCGGCATGGCCAGCGCCTGGTCGACGGTGAACCCGCGGGCGGCCATCCTGAGCGGCAGCCGCTCGTCGTCCGTGGCCTTGGAGAGGTCGCCGTCGTACTTGCGCTTGAGCCAGAGCTCGTAGGCGAGCAGGTCCTGCTCCCGGCGGACCATCTCCGGGTAGGAGGTGACTCCGGCCAGGTGCATCCGCCGGAACATGATCGGCGTCTTGACCGGGGAGAGCAGCCAGCGCTTCAACGGCACCGTGTCGGTGACGGTGCCGGCCTCCAGCTTCGCCTTGTGGACGATCAGCCGCCGCGCGGCCTCGACGCCGAGTACGAACAGGATCGGCATGACGCCGTGGGAGGCCGCCCGCACCGGATCCGCCCTGATGGACCCCTGTGACGAGGCGTTGAACCAGATCGTCGCGCCGGTCATGGCGTGCGCGGCCAGGCGCAGCATCGGCCAGGGTGTGCCCTTGCGGATCATGTAGAGGTCCAGGGCGAGGAACGCGACGATGCTGGCGTCGACGCCGACCGGGAACAGGGGCGCGAGGCCCTCGCTGAACCCCCAGCCGAGGGCGACCCGGGCGAGGGTGTCGTAGGACATCGCGAAGCCGATGCCGCCGACGGTGACGCCGCCGAGGACGGCCACCAGCGAGAGGCCGAGCATGAGCCAGTTCGGCTTCTTGCGAGGCGCGTCCGAAGCCTCCCGGGGCGCGGACGAAGCCTTCGCGGGTGTCTTCGCAAGGGTGGCCTGCGGTGCCGAAACCGGCGCGGCCGGTGCCGAAACGGGACGCGGAACGGTGCCCTCCGGGCGGCGCGGAACCGGCGTCGGGGACAGGTCGATGGTCGTCACGGAGGCCTCCGGATAGACGTGGTCGAAACGGTGACGGCTGCTCCCGAAACGGGGGCCGCTGCTCCCGAAACCGGGGGGCGCGGCCCCGAAGTGGGGTGCGGTGGGTGGCGAAGCGGCCGTCGGCGGGTTGGGTGGGGATCGAGGTTGTGCGGCTGTGGGGCCCGGTCGGCAACGTGATGCCGCAGCCGACCGGGCCGGGCCCGAAACGGGTGACCGTGGGTTCCGAAGCTGCGGCCCTCGCAGGGCGGCGGTGCCCGGAACGACCGCTGGCCGGATCTCAGCGCGCGCCGGGGAGGACGACCGGCGCCGAGCGGAGCGCGAGTGTGGTGTCCGCCGGGCCGGCGGCGGGCCCGGACCCGCCGTCCGACTCCAGGACCCGTACCCGCACCCGCGCATCGCCGGTGACACCGCGGTGACGTGCTCCCGCAGCGGCCCGGCGGCCCACGGCGCGGCCAGGGGCCCGGCGGCCGTGCAGAGCGAAGGCGGAGACCGCGACCATCAGCTCCATCGAGAGGGGCACCAGCAGCACGAGAAACGGGGCGAACGTACTCACAGAGAACTCCAGGTGTGCACAGGGAAGGGGGAACCCAGTCGGCGGGCCGTGCTCCTGACCGGGCGCAGGCGCTCCAGGGCCCCGGCGCCGGTACGCGGCGAGACTCCGGACACCTGCGCCCCGCACCGGAGCGCCTACTGCTCCCGACCGGGGTGGAACCGACGGTCGCACCGGCCAGAAGTCAACCGAGCGCGGTGGTGAGTACCCCCGGCACCGCCCGGCACTGTCCGGCGTGCGCGTTGGCCAGCCTGCGACTGCGCTCGCCGAAGGAATCGGCGTCGAAGCTGCGGTCCCCGCAGGCCAGGCAGCGCCAGGTGAACTCGCGGTCGCTGTACTCGGTCGCGGGCTTGCCGATCAGCGCGACCAGACCGCCGAGGGCGGTGCGGAAGGTGAGCACGGTGTGCTCCGGCGCGGCCGTCGACGGCCGCGCGCGCACCTGTTCCAGCTCGGCGCGCAGTTCGGCGATGGTGCGGTTGCGGGCCGCGAGCTGCGCGCTCGCGTCCTTCACCACGACGTCGCACGCGCTCCGGGCCCGGGCCGCGCTGGCCATCGCCTCTTTGGCGAGGGTCTGTCCGGAGGCGTCCAGTGCGGCGTTGAGGTCGGCGCGCACGGCCTGCAGTTCCAGGTCACGTGCGGCCCGCTCCTCCTGCTCCGTCCCCAGCTGGCGGGCGGTGTCGCCAAGGGCGGTCTCGGCTTCCTCGGCCCGCTGGCGCAGCTGGTCGATCCTGGCGGTAGTCGTGATGGTGAGCACGGTGCGGTCCCTTCGTTGATGGTGTGCGTGGCCCAGTGCCGTCCGCCCCCCCCCCGTGGGGGGCGGCGGCGGGCCGCGGGGGAGGCGCGGGGGGGGGGGGGGCCGCTTTCGGCGCGGGCCAACACCCCCCCCCCGGCCCCCGGGGGAAGGGC
>NZ_JBHZCN010000136.1:0-20951 GCF_042755465.1 Kitasatospora sp. NPDC059160
AACGACCGCCTGTGGGGCGCCGGCCACCGGATCGAGTTCTTCGACAGTTTCAGCTCCCGGGCCGGCAGCGGGCAGGTCCTCTCGCTGGGCGCCGGGCACTACACGCCCGATGTCGCCAAGGTGACCATCAGCTACGGCGACGACCCGACGCAGTACCCGGCCGTCATGGCGGACGGCGCGTTCGTCCACGCGGCCGCCGTCACCGCCAGCTCCGACCCGAAGGCCTTCCCCCCGGACGCCTACGTCCACGCCTTCAACGCGGACGGCAAGGAGATCTACAACCAGAAGACCCAGCCCAACACCAAGGGCGCCCCCCGCTAGACGAGTAGTTCCGAAGGCGAGCCGGCTGTCCCCCGCGCCCGAACTCCGCGCAGTACCGCGGAGTCCGGGCGCTTCGTCGTCGAGGGGTGCGGCGGCGGGCGAACCGCCGCTCCCGTCGAATTGAACGTGTTCAATATGCGCGCTACGCTCGGGGTGAAGATGAGGGGGAACTCATGAAGATCGTCATCCCCGGCGGCTCCGGCGCGCTCGGGACCCTGCTCGACCGCAGCCTGACGGCCGCCGGGCACCAGGTCACGGTGCTCACCCGCCGCCCCGCCGGGCCCCGGCAGGTCGGCTGGGACGGACGGACCCAGGGTGCCTGGGCAGCCGAGCTGGACGGCAGCGACGTGGTCGTCAACCTGGCCGGGCGCAGCGTCAACTGCCGCTACACGCAGGAGAACCAGCGGGCCATGATGGACTCCCGGGTGGACTCCGCCCGGGCCGTCGGCCGGGCGATCGCCGCCGCCCGCAGGCCGCCCGCCGTCTGGCTGCAGATGAGCACCGCCACCGTCTACGCCCACCGGCACGACGCGCCCAACGGCGAACTGGACGGCCGGATCGGCGGCACCGAGCCCGACGCCCCCGCCTCCTGGCGGTACAGCGTCGAGATCGCCCGGGCCTGGGAGGAGGCCCAGACCGACGCCGACACCCCGCACACCCGGCGCCTCGCGCTGCGCACCGCCGTCGTCCTCGGCCCCGAGCGCGGGGGCGCCTTCGACTCGCTGTCGTGGCTGGCCCGGCTCGGTGTCGGCGGGCCGATCGCGGGTGGCGCCCAGTACGTGTCGTGGATCCACGAGCAGGACTTCGTCCGTGCCGTCGAGTTCCTGATCGCCCGGCAGGAGCTCAGCGGCCCGGTCAACCTCGCTGCCCCGAACCCGCTGCCCCAGCGCGAGTTCATGCGCGAGCTGCGCGCGGGCTGGGGCATGCCGCTGGCGCTCCCGGCGACCCGCTGGATGGCCGAACTCGGCGCCTTCGCACTGCGCTCGGAGAGCGAACTGCTGTTGAAGAGCCGCCGGGTGGTGCCCGCCCGACTGCTGGAGGCGGGCTTCGCCTTCGCCCACCCGGACTGGCCGGAGGCCGCCCGCAACCTGGTGCGGCGGCTGCGCGGACGGTGAGGCGGGCGGCGGCACGGACGGCGGCGCGGGCCCGGGGGAGGGCCGGGGCGTCACGGGGCTGTCACAGCTGCGCGCCGGAGCTTGCCCGGAGCGGGCCGGGACGGGACGGTGGTGGCGGCCACGGGGGGCGGGGCCACGGGGGAGGGGGCGCGGGATGCGCACGGTGCGGTTGTCGTCCATGCAGATGCGGAGCGAGCGTTCCGGTGTCGGCTTCACGCTGATGGTCGTCACGGGCGTCGCCCTGGCCGTCACGGGCGCGGTCGACGCCTTCGGGGCCTTCCTGGTCGCGGCCCTGGTCGCCGCGGCCGCGCTCTTCGCCACGCCGTACGCCTTCTGGCTGAGGGCCGACGAGCAGGGCGTCACCCTCGTCCGGTACCTGCTGCCGCGCCGCTTCGCCTGGGCGGAACTCCGCGGTCTGGCGATGGAGTTCGACGAGGACGAGGAGATCGGCAGGCGCTGCCTCACCCTGCGGCTGGGGCTCGCCGATCCGCCGGGCCGGTTCGCGGGACCGCTCCTCGGCAAGGTCCTGGTCACCCGGGAGGACGCCCCCTCGGGCGTTCCGCCGCGGGCCATGGCCGAGCTGTTCGCGGTCTTCGGGGAGCGCGGACTGCCTGTCGAGGAGGCGGGGTTCGCCAACGAGGTGCTCCGGGTGCGGGGCCTCCCGAAGCTGCCGCCGCTGCGGGTGTGGGCCGCGCCCGCGGAGGGGGCGCCCGGGGCGGAGCGGGCCTACGCCGACGCGCCGGGCATCGACCAGGAGGCGGACGCCCTGCCGCCCGAGGTCCGGCGGCCCCGGCAGCGTGGCCGGCGCGAGTACCTGCTGCGGCGCGCCGCGCTGGCCGACCGGGTCTTCCTGCGGGACGGGGACGGGCTGGCGCTGGCGATCGCCCTGCGGGCGGCGGAGGAGCTGGTGACGTACGACCAGGTCACGGTCGAGGGCGACCAGCGGCACTACGTGCGTGAGCAGTACCTGGGCTGGCGCACCCGCCGGCCGTAACGGAGCTCAGTCCCCGGCCGGGTCCTCGGCCCGGTCCTCGGCCGGGTCCGTGGCCAGCAGGTGGTCCAGCACCCGGCCGAACACCAGCCGCCCGGCGAGCGCCACCGCCGGGTCGAACAGCCGGGGCAGCCCGGTGATCCGCAGCTCCTCGGCCCACACCGCCTCGCTGCCCGCGCCCACCGCGCGGACCCGCAGTTCGGCGCCGCCGCGCACCACCCGGCCGCGCTTCGCGAGCCGGCACCGCTCGGGCGCGGCCAGCTCGACCAGCTCCATCGGGTCGTCGAGGCGCAGCGGCCCCAGGGTCGTCCTGGCCAGGACCACGTCCCCCACCTGCTGCCCGCCGCCCCGCACCACGCTCACCCGGGTGAACGGCACCCGGTCGCCGTGCCGGTGCCAGGCGGTCAGCCGGGCCCAGCACTCGGCGGGCGGCAGTGGGGAACGGCGGGTCAGGACGAATCGGGCCATGCGGCAGTGTAGGGCAGAAAGGCGCACGATCCGGCCGCCGACTCCCGGTCAAAGCTTGGCAAAGTCCAGCCCGTTCCCTGGATGTGCCATTGCACATGTCACATCATGCTCTCCATGAGAAAAGCCATCGCCCTGCTCTCGGCCGTCGCGGCCCTCGCCACCTTCGGCGGACTCGTCGGCCCCGCCTCCGCCGCCGAACCGGACGGCCCCGACCTGGTCGACACCGGTCAGGGCGCGCTCGCCTGGAGCTCCTGCAACGACCCGGCCACCCCGGCCCTCCAGTGCGCGATGCTGGAGGTGCCGGTGGACTACGCCGACCCGCACGGGCGCAGGATCAGGATCAAGCTCAACCGGCTGCCCGCCACCGCGCCCAAGGACAAGCAGCAGGGCCCGATCCTGCTCAACCCCGGCGGCCCCGGCGACTCAGGGCTGTGGATGCCCGCCTACATCGCGGGGAAGATCCCGGCGGACGTCGCCGCCACCTACGACTGGATCGGCTTCGACCCGCGCGGCACCAACGGCAGCGACCCCCACGTCATCTGCGACGCCCACTACTTCGACGCCGAGCGCCCCGACTACCAGCTGAGCCAGGGCACTTCGAAGGCCTGGCTCAAGAAGGCGGCGGGCTACGCCGCCGACTGCGCGGCCGACTGGTCCTGGCTGCTGCCGCACATGACCACCGTCGACAACGCCCGCGACCTGGACAGCATCCGACGGGCCCTCGGCGCACCGAAGATCAACTACTACGGCGGCTCCTGGGGCACCTCGCTCGGCTCCACCTACGGCCAGCTGTTCCCCTCCCACGTGCGCCGGATGGTGCTGGACAGCATCGTCGGCCCGACCATCAGCTGGTACGACCACAACGTCCTCCAGGACGAGGAGCACCAGCGCCGCTTCGACGCCTTCACCGCCTGGGCCGCCAAGGCCGACTCGACCTACCACCTGGGCACCGACCCCGCCGCCGTGGCCCGGGCCTACCACCAGGTCGAGGACGCCCTGCGCAAGGACCCGGTCGACGCCGCCCCGGCACCCGGGAAGATCGGCCCCGCCGAGTTCGAGGACACCTTCTACGGCGGCGGCTACAACTTCCTGCGCTGGCCCCGGATGGCCACCGTGCTGTCCGGCTACCTCACCCAGCACGACACCCGGCCGCTGAACATCGCCTACAACAAGTACGCGGCCCCCGGCGCCGACGACGGCGCCTTCCCCGCCTACAACGCCGCCCAGTGCACCGAGAACGCCTGGCCCCGCGACTGGGAGTACTGGAAGAAGGACCAGGCGAAGGTCGACGCCCGCGCGCCCTTCTACGCCTACAACAACATGTGGTACAACGCCGCCTGCATGTTCTGGCCCTACCAGGGCAACCCGGCCGGCCGCTTGAAGATCACCGGCAAGGGCCTGCCCCCCGTCCTGCTCTTCCAGGCCACCGAGGACGCCGCCACCCCCTACCAGGGCGGCCTCGCCATGCACGACGCGCTGCCCGGCTCCAAGCTCGTCGTCCAGAACGGCGGCAGCTTCCACGAGATCCTCTTCCACGACAACGCCTGCCTGGACGACACCTTCACCGCCTACCTGCGCGACGGCAGCCTGCCCCAGGGCAAGGGGCGGATCGCCAGGACCTGCGCCCCCGAGGCCGACCCGGCCCCCGTGTACGTGACCCCGCCGCCCGCCACCGCGAAGGCCCTCACCACCGCACCGGCCGCCCCGCTCACCCCCAGCGACCCCGAGGCCGTGCGCGGGGTGCTGCGCTAGGAATCCCCCGAAGGACCGACAGCACTGAGCGGCGCAGCCCCCCTTCACCGGGGGGCTGCGCCGCAGTGTTCGGCGCGAGGGTCAGTGGCCGCCCGCGCCGTCCAGGAGGCCTACTCGAACTCGGTACGGGCGATCAGGCCGTGCCAGGTGTCCCGTCCGACCACGCCGTCCACACCGTTGGCGTCGGAGAACTTCGTCTGGTAGGCCACCACCGCGTTGTACGTCTTGCCGCCGAAGGAGCCGTCCACGAAGTTGGGGACGTCCTGGCTCGGGACGACGCCCAGCTGGAGGAGATCGGACTGCAGCTCCTTGACGCAGACGCCGCTCGAGCCCATGCGGAGCGTCACGCTCGGGAGGTCCCAGCCCAGGTAGTGGTAGCTGCCGACCTGCTGCATGCAGGACTGCCAGTAGCCGTACTCCGCCTGGGCCGGCGTCGCGGTCAGTCCCGCGACGGCTGCCACCGCCGCGCCGAGCATCGCGGTGGTACGGACGGCGCGCTTGCCTACTGCCTTCATGAGTCTTTCCTTCAAGTGGTGGGTGGGCCGGGCGGTTCCCGCGCCGGCCGTCGGTGCTGCCCGGAACGGTCAGTTGTCGAACCGCTGGCACGCGTAGTTCGGGTTGTAGAGCTTCTCCCAGGTCTTGGGGCCGACGATGCCGTCCTCCGACAGCCCGTTGCAGTGCTGGACCCAGATCACGCCGGCGTAGGTCTGCTGGCCGTACTGGCCGTCCACCTGCACCGCGTTGTTCATCCCGAAGCCGCTCTCGAACAGGATCAGGCACTGGGCCTGCTTCACCGCGTCACTGTTCTGGTTCGGGGACACGTAGGGCCTGGCGCTGTCCGAGATATAGCTGCAGTACACGTCCGCGGACGCCTGCGGGGCCAGGGCCACCACGCCTCCCAGGGCGATGGCGGCGGATGCGGTGAGGGCGGCCATCCGGCGCCGGAACTTGCTCATGACGAACTCCCTGGAAACAGCTGGCGTGCACGGAACTTCGGGCGGACTCGCGCGGCTCCCGACCGGCCGGAGGCGCCCCGACGGCGGCCCGGGTGCTGGGCCGCCGGGACCTGGGGTGGGATCACCAGGCGACGAAGCGCAGGGCGGGCCAGGTCTCGGGGCCGACGAAGCCGTCCTGGCTCAGGCTCTGCTTGCTCTGGACGTCACGAACGGCGTCCTGCGTCTTCGGCCCGTAGTAGCCGTCCACGACCAGGTTGTTGCCGATCGTGTTGAGCAGGCACTGCGCCTCGACCGTGGCCCAGCTGAAGGAGTTCGGGGACGGGGTCTCGGTGTAGCCGTTGTAGAAGCCGAAGTGCTTGTCCGACTCGGAGGACTTGTACGGCGCGCCGGCCTGCTCGTACTCACGGCCGGCGCAGCTGATCTGGGTCGACGCCGACGCGGTGCCGGCGGTGGCGATGCCACCCGTGGCGAGGAGCAGGGTCGCGGCCGCCGCGAGAGTGGCCTTCTTCATGATGTTCATCGCAGTCCTCCGTAGCCGGGCCGCCGGCCGCTGTCGCGCGGCTCGCCCCGTGATCCGTCGGTCCACCCCGGAGCCGACAGGGAGGACTCTGCACCAGGCGCGAGCCCGTTCGGCCCGCTGGGACGCTGACAGGGGACGCCGCTGCCCGTCCCAGGGCGCTGACCTGCGGATTGGGACACGGCGACCGGTCATCCGGGGACGGGGGAGGGACATGGAAGGGACGGCGCGAGGGGTCCGGGATCCGTGGCAGCACCCCGGTTCAACGGTGCCGGGGGCGAGGCCAGGTCAGGAACCGCCGCCGGAAGGACCGACGGCGCTGAGCGGCGCGGCCAGCGACTCCAGGCTGCGCCGCTCGGCCTTCACCCCGATGGCGGCCTCGACGAGGCCGGCGGCCGTCATCAGGGCGGCGCCGATGCAGAAGGCGAGCGTGGTGTCGGCGACCTTCCCGCTGCTGACCAGGCCGTTGAAGAGCAGCGGGCCGCTGATGCCGCCGACCGCCGTGCCGACGGCGTAGAAGAAGGCGATGGACATGGCCCGGGTCTCCAGCGGGAAGATCTCGCTGACCGTCAGATAGGCCGCGCTGGCCCCCGCCGAGGCGAGGAAGAGCACGGCCGTCCAGCAGGCCGTCATGGTGGCGGCGGAGAGCGAGCCCTGCTGGAAGAGCGCGGCGGTGCCGAACAGCAGGACGCCGGAGCCGAGGTAGGTACCGGCGATCATGGGCTTGCGGCCGACGGAGTCGAAGAGGTGGCCGAGCAGCAGCGGGCCGAGGAAGTTGCCGACCGCGATCACCGCGAAGTAGTAGCCGGTGTCGCCCTCCGGCACCGCGAAGTAGGTGGTCAGGATGGTGGCGTAACCGAAGGTCACCGCGTTGTAGAGGAAGGCCTGGCCGATGAAGAGCGCCAGCCCGAGGACGGTGCGGCGGGGGTAGCGGCGCACCACGGTGCGGGCGATGGCGACGAAGCCGAGCGGCTCCCGCTCGCGGATCAGGATCGGCTCCCCGGTGACCGCCGGCAGCGGCTGCCCGGTCTCCTCCTCGATGCTCCGCTCGGCCTCCGCGACGACCTGCTCGGCCTCCGGCGCCCGCCCGTGGGTGAACAGCCAGCGCGGGCTCTCCGGCACGTGCCGGCGCACCAGCAGGATCACCAGGCCCAGCACCACGCCGATGCCGAAGGCGAGCCGCCAGCCGAGGTCGGTGGCGAACAGCGAGGTGTTGAGCAGGGCGATGGAGGCGAAGGCGCCGAGCGCGGCGCCGATCCAGAAGCTGCCGTTGATGACCAGGTCGACCCGGCCGCGGACCCGGGCCGGGATCAGTTCGTCGATCGCCGAGTTGATGGCCGCGTACTCGCCGCCGATCCCGAAGCCGGTGAAGAAGCGGCAGAGGAAGAAGAACCAGGCCGTCCAGGAGAGCGAGGTGACGGCGGTGGCGGCCAGGTAGACGGCGAGGGTGAGCATGAACAGCTTCTTGCGGCCCAGCCGGTCGGTCAGCCAGCCGAAGAAGAGGGCGCCGGTGCAGGCGCCCGCCACGTAGACGGCGGCGGCGACGGTGGTCACCTGGGCGGTGGTGATGGCGATGCCGCTGCCGTCCTGGGCGAGTCGGCCGGCCATGTTGCCGACGATCGTCACCTCCAGGCCGTCCAGGATCCACACCGTGCCCAGGCCGATCACGATCCGCCAGTGCCAGCGGGACCACGGCAGCCGGTCCAGCCGGGCGGGTACGTCGGTGGCGATCACCCCCGCCGGGGGCTGCTGGTGCGCGGACGAGGTGGGGGTCGGCTTCGCCGGATCGGTCATGACGGTCCTCCTTCGTCGGCCGGACGACTGCTCACGGATGCCTGGTGCCCCGAGAACCGCCCCGGATGCCCGGTGCCCGGAGGAGAGCCGCCCCGGGCCGTCACGCTCGGTGAGTGGTCGCGACTACTCCGTCATGATGCCCCGGCGGCGGCCGGGCCGCCCGGTCAGGAGCCGTGCAGGTGGCGGGCTGGTCCGCCCCGGAGCCCCGGGCCTGTCAGTTGCACCGCCCGCTGCCGCTGTAGCAGGGGGTGTACCAGGTGGGCAGCGGGGTCGGCGGCGCGGGGTGACCGCGATCCCACGCGTGCTGCTGTTGCGCGGCGGACGTCGACAGCACCAGCGCGGCCAGCACCAGGACCGCCGCCGTCCAGCGCGCCCGCAGCAGGGCGGCGAGGGCCGCGAAGCCGAACGTGGCGCCCATCAGGTGCCAGGTGAAGCCGAGTTGGGCATCGGCCGTCCGGTCGGCCGTGCCGTCGGTGACCTGCCCGGCCCAGGCGTGCATGCCGAGGGAGAACAACCGGACCAGGTAGAAGACTCCGAGGGCGAGGAAGAGCAGCACGCCGATGGTGAGGTCGCGGCCGACCGGCGGTTGTTCCGGGCGGCGGAGGCGGCGGAGCCGGGCGATGACGGTGGTGGCTCGGTCGGTCGGAGGCATGCGGACAGCCTGCCCGAGGAGGGGCGGCGCGGAACTGAGTACGGGTACTCGGTTCCGTCGGGGAACGGCGGTGCCCTGCCGTGCCCCGGCCCGGGGGCCGAGGCCTGCTCGGACACCCGGTGCACCGCCCGGTGCGCCTGGGTGTGCGCCGGTGCGCCGGTCGGGTGCATGCGCTCAATTCAACTGGTGAGACACGGAGTTGGCGCTTTGCTGCGGCGTGGTGGAGCATGGGCGGGGCCCGGTCTGTTGTGGCGCGCTCGCGCCCGGCCGCGGCGGTACGCGAGCGGCGAGAGGAGGCGGGTCCCGTGGCTTCGGTGACGCGTCCGTTTCTGGTCCGGGGGAGGGCGGTTCCGCTGGCCAGGTACCTGGCGGAGGAGGAGATCGAGGGCCTGGTGGCCTGTTCCTGCATCGGCAACGAGGTCACCATCGACCTCGCGGACACCCGGATCCTGGTGAGCCTGGCCGATGTCGGCGCGGTGGTGGGCCTCACCTTCCACATGGTCCAGGATGGTCCGGCCAAGGCCCGCTCCTGGACGCGCAGGCTGCCCGGCGACACCGGGCCGAAGGAACTCGCGACCCGCATCGCCCGGGACGTACGGACCTTGGAGCGCGAACTGGCGCCGCTGCGCCGCCGACCCCCGGAGCGACCGGAGCGTCCGGAGCGCCGTGGGACGGCCGGTTGAACCGGTGCTGCCGGTGGCCCGGCCCCGACCCCGATCCCGCCCCTGGTCCCGCCCCCGGCCCGGGCGTCGGTCGGCTGCCGGGGTCGGGGCCGGGGGCGGGGGCGGGATCGGGGTCGGCATCCTGACGGTCGACTACCTGGTCACCAGCCAGGACAGACTGCCGGTCAGCTCCTTCCGCAGGGCCGGGTCCGCGACGGCCGGGGTCGGGTCGGTCGCCACGGCGGTGAGCAGGTGCGGGCGTGAGCGCGGGCCGGTCAGGTGCAGTGCGTCGAGGTCGAGGGCGGTGCGTCCGCGCAGCCGGGGCTGTTCGCGTCCGTCGAGGTACCAGTGCAGCTGGGTGCCGGGGACGGGCAGGTCGACGGTCAGCCGGTCGGTGGCGGTGAGCCAACTGCCGGTGGGGGTGGGGCTGGTCAGCGGGGTGGCGTGGCGGTAGAAGCCGGCGATCATCGCCTCCCGTCCGGGCAGGTTGAACTCGCGGCCGAGCGAGCGCATGATCGAGTTCTCCGTCGGCCGGTAGAGTCCCGTCGGGTAGTAGCCGCCGCCCTCGAAGCTGCCGACCGTCCCGCCGTCGGGCGAGGCCTGGCCGAGCCAGCGGGCCCACTTGGTGCCCTGGTCGCGCATCCGGTCGGCGGTCAGGGTGCTGATGTTGGCCTCGGGCGGTTCCGCGCCCTGGTACGTCCCCTGGCCGTCGTAGGCGTACTCGTCGGCGAGCTTGCCCAGCGAGTGGCCGGTCTCGTGCACGGCGATCTGCCCGGACTTGGCGTTGCCGCCCGCGACGGTGGCGATGCCCTCGTAGCCGAGCGGGGACTTGATGTCGTTGTAGCCCGCGCCGCCGTACTTGGCGGTGTTGGCCACGACGATCACCAGGTCCGCCTGCGGGGCCTTGGCGGCGTAGCGGTCGACGGCCTTGTCGTCCACGCAGAGCAGCCGTTCCACGCCGTCGCACCAGAAGTAGGAGCCGAGGGCGGTGTGCCGGACGGTGGCCCGGTCGGGATCGCCGGTGACGCCGGACTCCGGTGAGACGGCGGACACGGCCCAGACGTTGAACAGTTGCCGGTAGGTGGCGTACGGCTCGACGGCGGTGATCTCGCGCCACTTCTCGGCGGCGTCGGTGCGGAACTTCTGTTGCTCCTGGGCGGTGTAGCCGTCGCCGACCACCACCACGTCCAGCTTGGTGGCCGGGTCGCCG
The DNA here is from genome assembly GCF_042755465.1 of Kitasatospora sp. NPDC059160. Taxonomy (NCBI): domain Bacteria; kingdom Bacillati; phylum Actinomycetota; class Actinomycetes; order Kitasatosporales; family Streptomycetaceae; genus Kitasatospora; species Kitasatospora sp. NPDC059160. The sequence continues at coordinate 10,439 of NZ_JBHZCN010000136.1, forward strand.
TTGCGGACCAGGGCGGTGACCTCGCCGTCGCCGTCGGCGCCCGGGGCGGTGAGGCCGGCGGGTGGCGTGGCCAGGTAGGGGGAGGCGGCGGGTGCCGTGGCGTGGGCGATGGTCCCGTCCTCGTCGAAGGCCTCGACCTGGTGCGGGGGCCGGTCGGTGCCCGGTGCGGCGGCTGCGCCGGGCGCGGCGGGGGCGCCGGACGCGCCGGGTTCCGGCGCGCTCCAGGCGGGGGAGGCACCGAGGAGTGCGACGGCGAGGGCGGCGGTGAGCAGGGCGGGCGCGGTCCTGCTCCTTCTTCTTCTGGTCCTGATCGGCACGGAGTTCCTCCCGGTGGGCGGCGGGTGTGGGGAGGCTCCTTCCCTTGTTGAGGACCTGACAATCAGGAGAATTCGTTGAGGATGCCGCGGAAGAGCGCGGTCGCGGCGATCCAGCAGAGCACGGCGACGATCAGGGTGACGACCAGGGGCCACTGGAGGGTGAGCAGCGCGATGGAGCCGAGGAGCGTGGCGAGCACGTTCGCCACGACGGTGACGGCCAGGACGAACGGCACGACCCCGTCGTCCAGCGGCCACCCCTGGGTGAGCACCAGGGCCGTCCCGGCGGCGATCAGCAGGCTGAGCACGGCGGCGTCCGCCCACGGGTAGGTCTCCGTCTGCGAGCGGTGACCGTGGTAGCCGATCTCGATCACCTCGCCGTGCAGGACCGTCACGTCCACGGTGGTGCCGGCGGTGACGTCGTCGTAGAACGCCTTGCCGACGCCGTACTCGGCGGCCGGCGCCGTCTCGCGGGCCACCGTCAGCGTGTAGGGATCCGAGTCGGAGCCCGGATCCAGGTGCTTCCCGGTCACCCGGCCGCTCTCCCGCGTCGCGCAGTCGTCGGACGGCTGCGCGGGCGCGGTGCAGAGCGGGGTGTGGTGGTAGCGGCGCACGTCCTCGAAGTCGGCGGTGAACCGGACGAAGCCCGCGACGACGAGGGCGAGGCCGACCAGGGCGAGCACGATCCGGGCGACGGGCCGGAGCCTGTCGCCGAGGGACGGCGGCACCTTCCAGCCGTCCGGGTTCGGGCGCTCGTCCCGGACGGGGACGGCGTCCTCAGGCATCGCCGCCGTCCAGCGCCGGCACGGTGTACCCGTTCATCGCCACCCCCGTCGAGTCCTCCCCGGTCGCCCCGGCGTTCGCCGTCGACGCTCCCCCGGTCACAGCCCGGATCATGCCAGGGAACGGCGGAGTGCGCGAGGAATCTCCCCTGCCCGGACCGGACTTGTAGGCGGCGGTAGATTGGCGGGCATGACGCCGACGCCTGATGCGATGAGCCCGGTCTCCCGCACCGCCCTGCCCGTGGTGCTGGTGCGGGCCCACGAGAGCACCCGGCCCGAGCCGCTGTTCACCGACCCGTACGCGGCCCGGTTCGCCGAGGCGGCCGGGTTGCCCGCCGAACTCCCCGAGCGGGCGCGGCGCGAGGGCCTCGCCGCGGCGCTCGCCGTGCACATCGTGCTGCGGACCCGCTACTACGACGACCGGCTGCAGGCCGCCGGGGCCGAGCAGGTGGTGCTGCTGGCGGCCGGGCTGGACGCCCGGGCCTACCGGTTGGACTGGCCGGGCGGCACCCGGCTGTGGGAGCTGGACCTGCCGTCGGTGCTGGAGTTCAAGGAGCAGGTGCTCGACGCGGCCGACGCCGTGCCGACCTGCCGGCGCGAGGTGCTGCCGGGCGACCTCCTCGACCCGGGGTGGCCGCGCCGCCTGGTCGCGGCCGGCTTCGACCCGCAACTGCCCACCGCCTGGCTGGCCGAGGGCCTGCTGGTGTACCTGAGCCCCGAGCAGGCGGCGGGACTGCTCACGGCCGTCGGCTCGCTCTCCGCACCGGGCAGCCGGCTGCTGATGGAGCGCGGCCGGGACGTCTCCCGCAGCCCGGAGGATCCGGCGCTGGCCCACGTCACCGAGCTCTGGCAGGGCGGGCTCGGCCCCGACACCGACCAGTGGCTGAACGACCACGGCTGGCAGGCCCGGACCACCTCCCTCGCCGAGGTCGGGGAGGCCTACGGCCGTCCGCTGCCCGAGGGCGCCGGTCGGACCAGCGGCTTCATCGAGGCGGTCCGCACGGCCGGGGGCTGAACCGGGGCGTCCCGAGGGGGTGCCGTCGGCAGGGTCTCACCGGAGGGAGTGGCGGATCCGCAGGCGGCCCAGCCCCGTCCCCCCGGAGATCCGGATGACCGGACCGCCCGGGCGGACGGCCCGGCGGGGCCGGTAGCGCGGCTGCTTGAGGCCGGCGTGGAGGGCCGTGAGGTCGACCACCGCGTCCCGGGGCACGGTGATGCTCGCCCCGCCGGTGCCGAGCAGCAGTTGGATGTCGACCACCGGGTGCTCGATGACCGCCCGGGAGAGGTCCAGTCGCACCCGCCCGAGCGCCGAGGCCACGGTGAGGACGCGCGGGACGCGCCAGGCGCCGCGCCGCCGGATCCGGCCGCCGAGGGCGTCGCCCGTGAGGGTGGCCTCGGACCGGGTGGCCGGTCGGGCGAGGGGCTCCGGCAGTCCGTCGAGGGCCTCGGCGAGGCCGTCCGGTGTCGTCGCGGCGAGCGCCCGCTGCAGTCGCTGCTCCAGCTCCTCGAAGTCGAACTGCCCCTCCGCGTAGGCCTCCTGGAGCCGGCGGACCGCGGTCTCGCGGTCGGCCTCGCTGATCGTGGTCGGCCCGCCCGTGCCGGTCGCCATCACTCCACCCCTCGACTGAGTACGTTGTACGCGGTCATGGCGGCCACGCTAGATTACTGGGTACCGTGTACGCAAGAAGAGGGGCCGACGGTGACCGACGCCGAGTACGTGAACATCTGGATGCGGCCCGAGCGCCCCGCCCGCGGGCCGAAGCCCGCCTACAGTCGGGCGCAGATCACCGAGGCCGCCGTCCGGATCGCCGACGCCGAGGGCCTGGAGGCCGCCACCATGCGCCGGATCGCCGCCGAGATCGGCGCCGGCGCGATGTCGCTCTACCGGTACGTCCCCGGCCGCGACGAGCTGATCCAGCTGATGGCCGACCGGCTGATGGGGGAGATCGACGTCGAGGGCATGCCCTCCGGCGACTGGCGGGGCGACCTCACCCGCTACGCTCACGGCCTGCGCGCCATGTGGCTGCGCCACCCCTGGATCGCGACCGTGCACCGCGCGCTGCCCGGCTTCGGCCCCCGGCAACTGCGCCTGATCGAAGGGGTGATGGGCGTGCTGGACGCCCACGTCCCGATCGACGAGAACCTCGGCCTGATGGCCGTCCTCAACGGCTACGTGGAGGGGGCCGCCCGCGACGAGGTCAGCTGGACCGAGGAGGTCCGGCGCAGCGGCGTCAGCGAGGAGGAATGGCAGGCACGCAGCTACCCGTACGTCCGGCAGCTGCTGGAGAGCGGGGAGTACCCGATCTTCGGCCGGATCGCCCTGGAGGCGCGGGGGCCCAGGCTCGGCCGGGACGAGCAGTTCCGGATCGGGCTGGAGCGGGTCCTCGACTGCATCGCCGCGGCGCTCCCGCCGGAGGCGCGCGCGTAGCGCCGGGGCGCCGACCGGAGGCGGAAGGGCTCAGGACGGCCGTCGCCGTCCGGGGCGGTCACAGTCGGCGGGTGCGCAGGACGCCGGTCAGCATCGGCAGGGTGAAGCCGCCGTCCGCGGTCTCCGGCCGGCTCGCCAGGAACGCGCGGATCCGGGCGAGCGCGGCCTCCCGCCGGTCCTCCGGCATCACCAGCATCCCCGCGCGGGTGGCCAGGGTCGCCACCAGCGAATCGGCGGTGCGCGCCTGGCCGTGCGGGAAGAGCTCCTGCCGCGCCTCGCCGAAGCGCACCGCGCCGGTGCTCTTCGGCAGGTGGGCGCCGGCCGTCTCGGTCCGCCAGGCGGCGGGCGTGTCACGCGGCCCGATCGCCGCCGCCCCGCTCACCCGGGCCAGCTCGGCGACCCACTCGACCCGGTCGTCCAGCAGGTTCCACAGGCCCGCCAGGACGCCGCCGGACCGTAGGACCCGGGCGATCTCCGGGCCCGCGACCGCCATGTCGAACCAGTGCATCGCGTTCCCGGCCAGCACCACGTCCACCGAGGCGTCGGGCAGCGGAACGGACTCCGCGCTCCCCGACAGCGCCCGGACGGTCGGCAGCGAGCGGCGCAGCTCGGTCAGCATCGCCGGATCCGGCTCGACCGCGATGACCTCGGCCCCCAGGTCGAGCAGGGTGGCGGTCAACTTGCCGGTCCCGGCCCCGAGGTCGAGCACCCGGGGCCCGGGCGCGGCGTCGAGGGCCCAGCGCACCGCGGCGTGCGCGTAGTCCGGGCGGTGCTCGGCGTAGGCCGCCGCCGCGGCGCCGAAGGACGAGGCGTGGAGCTGGTGCTGGTCGTGATCCATCCGGCCACGCTATCGGCGCCCGGGCCCGTCGGCCGGTTTTCTCATCAGTTCCTCAACTTCCGTTCGCTCCCGGACCGGCTGGACGGCTGCGCGGCTGGAGGGCTGCACGTGGCACGCCGGTGCGGACGGTCCGGGAGCGGCCGCACCGGCGCCCGGTCAGCGGTAGCCGTGGAGTTCGGCGACCAGGAAGGCCAGGTCGAGCGGACGGTTCCGGTCATGGCGGGGGTCCTCGCCGGTCAGCTCCAGGTGGAGGCCGCCGGGGTGGGTGCCGAGTTCGCGGTGGACCTCGAAGAACGCCCTGACCTCCGCGACGACCTCGTCGAAGGGGTCGGGGTGGTGGGCGAGGGGCCGTGGGTCGCAGACCCAGACCACCGGCACACCGGAGGCGGAGGCTTTGCCCACCAGGTCCGGCAGGACGTCCCGGACCCGCGCCGCGCCCAGCCGGGCGAGGAAGGCCAGCCGGCCCGGCTCCCCGTGCGGGTTCAGCCGCTCGACCAGGGCCAGGACCTCGTCCGCCGTGCTGCCGGGGCCGAGCCCGACCGCGACCGGGTTCCGGACCCGGGCGGCGAACCCGACCTCGACGGCGTCCGGTCGGCGCCCGCGGCGTCCGATCCGGACCAGGTGCGCGGAGGCGTCGTACGACCGGCCGGTACACGGCCCGGTCCAGGTCGGTGCCGCTGCCGGGGCCTCCCGGTCGGTCGCGCTGCCCGGGTGGGGACGGCCGGTGTAGAACTCGCCTAACGTGTGCTCCTGGACCCGGCCGGGTCGATCCCGCAGGCCCGCATGAAGGCCAGGGTGGAGTCGATCCGGCGGGTCAGCTCGCGGTGGTGTGCGCCGGCGGGGGAGCGGGCCGCGAACTCCCGGTTCCGGGCGTGCAGCTGGTGGACGCCGGTGCACCCCGGTGGCCGAAGCCCTCGCCGAACGCCTCGCCGCCCTGCCGAGCCTGCCGCCCGAGGACGACCGGGCCCGACTGCCGGTCCACGACCTGGCCACCGCCCGGGCGATCGAGCGCACCCTGCTCGCGCACGCCCGCGGCGCCACCGCCCGGCTCGGCGGGGACGGCATCGTGCACGACCTCGGCGACGGCAGCGCCGTGTTGCGCCCCGCCGTGTTCCAGGTCGACCGACCGGACGCCGCCCAGCTCGGCGTCGAACTCGGCTTCCCCTGCGTGTGGGTGGCGCCCTGGACGCCGGCGGACGGCGTCCGGCCGCTCCGGCACACCCTCACGCTGACCGCCTTCACCGACGACGAAGAACTCGTCCAGCGCCTGGTCGACGAGCCGACCATCAGCAACCTCCACCTCGGGGACCACCCGACCTGGTGGTCCCGGCCCGGGGTCCCGCACGACGGCCACCTCGCCGAATTCCTCATGCGGACCAAGGCGTTCATCCGGGGCTGAGCGCCCGCAGCCGCCGTTCCCACGTCCTCGCCCGTACGCAACCCACCGCTTCCGCACCGCACTTCCAGCACCAGGGGGAACCCGTGTCACCACGCACCGCACCGATCGCCGTCGACGGCCACACCCTGGACGTCGACACCGTCGCCCGGCTGGCCCGGCACCCCGACGCGGCCCGGGCCGGCCTGGCCGACGACGCCGCCGACCGGATGACCGCGTCCAAGGACCTCAAGGACAAGCTCATCGCCGCCGGACTGCCGATCTACGGGGTGACCTCCGGCTTCGGCGACAGCAACACCCGGCAGATCGCCGAGGTCAAGTCCGCCGAGCTGCAGCGCAACCTGCTCCGCTTCCTCGGCGCCGGGGCCGGCCCGCTCGCCGCCCCCGACGTGGTCCGGGCCACCATGCTGATCCGCGCCAACTGCCTGGCCCGGGGCCACTCGGGGGTGCGCACCGAGGTCGTCCGGCTGCTGCTCGACTGCCTCGCCGAGGACATCCTGCCGCTGATCCCGGAACGCGGCTCGGTCGGCGCCAGCGGGGACCTGGTGCCGCTCAGCTACCTCGCCCGGACCCTCACCGGCGAGGGCGAGGTCCTCCACCGAGGGCGGCGCACCACCGCCGCCGAGGCCCTCCGGGCGGCCGGGCTGGAGCCCGTCGAACTCAGGGCCAAGGAAGGCCTGGCCCTTGTCAACGGCACCTCCTTCATGTCCGGCTTCGCGGCCCTCGCCCTCGCCGACGCCGAGGAACTCGCCTTCGCCGCCGACCTGGCCACCGCCCTCGCCTCCCAGGTACTGCACGGCAACCCCGGCCACTTCGCCGGCTTCCTCTTCGACCAGAAGCCCCACCGCGGGATGGTCGACAGCGCGGCCCTGATCCGCCGCCTCCTCGAAGGCTCCCGCAGCTTCGACCCGAGCGGGGCAGGCGCACCGCTGACCGAGGAGGGCCGGGGCTTCCGCGAACTGGAGCGCCCGATCCAGGACCGCTACTCCGTCCGCTGCGCCCCGCACGTCACCGGGGTGCTGCGCGACGCCGTCGACTGGGCGAAGCAGTGGCTCACCGTCGAGGTCAACTCCTCCAACGACAACCCGCTGTTCGACGCCGACGCCGGCACCGCCCACAACGGCGGCAACTTCTACGGCGGCCACGTGGCCCTGGCCATGGACACCCTCAAGACCGCCACCGCCAGCCTGGCCGACCTGCTCGACCGCCAACTGGAGCTGGTGGTCGACGAGAAGTTCAACAACGGACTGACACCCAACCTCATCCCCCCGGTCGCGCCGGACAGTTGGGCCGCAGGACTACACCACGGGTTCAAGGGCATGCAGATCAGCGCCTCCGCACTGACCGCCGAGGCGCTCAAGTGGACCATGCCCGCGACCTCCTTCTCCCGCTCCACCGAGGCGCACAACCAGGACAAGGTCAGCATGGGGACCATCGCCGCCCGGGACGCCGCCTCGGTCGCCGACCTGGTCGCCCAGGTCGCGGCGATCCACCTGCTCGCCCTCTGCCAGGCCGCCGACCTGCGCGGCGCCGACCGGCTCAGCCCGGCCACGCGGGCCGCCTTCGACCGGATCAGGACGGTCTCCCCGTACGTCGACGGCGACCGCCCGCTCGACGGGGACATCGCGGCGGTGGCCCGCCTGATCGGCAGCGGCGAACTCCGCCGCGCCGTCGAGTCGGTCCCCGCGGCCTGAGGAGGGGAGTGACCACCATGGGGGTGAACCTCAACCCGGCGCTCCGGGTGCGGCACGTCGCCCGCTACGCGCCCGACGCCACCGCCCTGGTCTACGAGGGCACGCGGATCCCGTACCGGCGGTTCTGGGCCGGCATCGAACGGACCGCCGCCCTGCTCGCGGCCGGCGGCTTGCGCCGCGGGGACCGGATCGCCTACCTCGGACTGAACAGCCCGACCCTGCTGGAGGCCTACTTCGCCGCCGCCCACCTCGGCGCGGTGTTCGTACCGGTCAACTCCCGGCTGGCCGCCGCCGAACTGCGGCACCTGCTGCGCGACGCCGGGGCGCACACCCTGGTCGTGGAGGAGGGGCACCGCCCGCTGGTCGAGGAGGTCCTCGACGGGGTCGCCGCCCGCCGGCTGCTGCTGGTCGACACCGACCCGGCGGTGCCGGTCCCGTCCCAAGTTCCCTACCGTTGGGAGCTGTTGTCGACCGCCGCCAAGGAAGCGGGGGAGCCGCGGGAGCCCGTGCACCGGACCGAGGGCGACCTCGCCGTCCTGATGTACACCTCCGGGAGCACCGCACTCCCCAAGGGCGTCATGCTCACCCACGGCAACCTGTGGTGGAACACGGTGAACGTCGACGCCCTGCTCGACACCCGCCGCGGCGACACCACCCTGGCCGTGGCCCCGATGTTCCACATCGGCGGGCTCAACGCGTTCACGCTGGGCACGCTGCTCGGCGGCGGCACCGTCGTCGTCCGGCGCCGCTTCGACCCGGCCCGCTGCCTGGACGACCTGCGCGTCCACCGCCCGGCCAGCCTGTTCGCCGTCCCGGCCATGTACGCGGCGCTGCTGCGCACACCCGGCTTCGGGCAGGCCGACCTCTCCTGCCTGCGGGCCGCCGTGGTGGCCGGCGCGCCCGTACCGCCGCCGCTGATCCACGAGTACGCCCGGCACGGCGTCCTGCTGCAGCAGGCCTGGGGCCTGACCGAGACCGCGCCCTTCGCCACCCACCTGCCCGCGGCGGCGACCCTGGCCAAGGCGGGCTCGGCCGGAATCCCCATGCCGTACACGGAGATCCGGCTGATCGACCCGCACGACGGCGGCGTCATCACCGAGCCCGACACCCGTGGCGAGGTCTGCGTCCGCGGACCCAACGTGACGCCCGGGTACTGGAACGACCCGGAGGCCACCCGCGCCGCCCTCGGCGCGGACGGCTGGTTCCGTACGGGGGACGTGGGGGAGCTCGACCACGACGGCCACCTCACCATCGTCGACCGCGCCAAGGACGTCATCATCAGCGGTGGCGAGAACGTCTACTCGGCGGAGGTGGAGCGGGCGCTCGACGGCTTCCCCGGGATCGCCGAGGTCGCGGTGGTGGGTGCCCCGTGCCCGCGGTGGGGGGAACGGGTGGTCGCGGTGGTCGTGCTGGACCAGGACTCCCGGGAGCCCGTTCTGCAGGCCGTCCGGGAGTACGCGGGGCGCCGGCTCGCCCGCTACAAGCTGCCGTCCGAGCTGTCGGTGATCGCCGCCGTGCCGAGGAACGGGAGCGGCAAGGTCGACCGGCCGGCGCTGCGCCGCTGGATCGCCGAGCGGGCCGCGGCCGTCCCGGCGCGCTAGGCGCGGCGCTGCGTGCTCAGTGCCAGCGCTTGGCCTGGACGAGGAGGTGGGTGCGGGCGGCGGTCACCGCCGGGGTCTCCGGCTCGCCCGCCCTGGTCGCGATGAACAGCGTGTTGATCGGCGGCAGTTCGGGTTCGTGGAGGACGCAGATGTCCCCGCGGTCGAGCTCCTCGGCGCACAGGTGGGTCGGGAGGACGGCGATCCCGGCGCCGGCCCGGACGGCGGCGAGCACCGCCCGCAGGTCCGGGATCACGGCCTGCGGGCGGAAGTCGGGCACCTCGTCGAACACCGTCGTCCAGTAGATCCGCAGTGCGTTGAGATCGGTCGAATAGGCGATGACCGGGACGTTCTCCAGGGCTCGCGGGCCCTTCTCGGCGATCGATTCGGCGGTCAGTACGCCGCGCCACCGGGCGCCGGCCACCAGGGCGAATTCCTCGTCCATCAAGGGAGTGGTGAGAATGCCCGGCCGGTGCGGCCGGACCGTCGAGATGACCAGATCGAGACCGCCATCCTCCAGGAGGGCGCCGACACCGTCGCCGCCGTCTTCGTCGAACCCGTCCAGAACGCCGGCGGCTGCTTCACCCCGCCCCCCGGCTACTTCCAACGCCTGCGCGAGATCTGCGACCGCCACGACGTGCTGCTGGTCTCCGACGAGGTCATCTGCGCCTTCGGCCGCCTCGGCACCATGTTCGGCGCCGACAAGTTCGGCTACATCCCCGACATGATCACCTGCGCCAAGGGCATGTCCTCCGGCTACGCCCCCATCGGCGCCACCATCATCTCCGACCGCATCGCCGAACCCTTCTACACCGGCGACGCCGTCTTCCCCCACGGCTACACCTTCGGCGGCCACCCCGTCTCCGCCGCCGTCGCCCTCGCCAACCTCGACATCTTCGAACGCGAAGGCCTCAACCAGCACGTCCTCGCCAACGAGGGCAAATTCCTCAAGACCCTCGACAAGCTCCGCGACCTGCCCATCGTCGGCGACGTCCGCGGCAACGGCTACTTCTACGGCGTCGAACTCGTCACCGACAAGGCGAACAAGACCACCTTCACCGACGAGCAGTGCGAACGCGTCCTCTACGGCTACCTCTCCAAGGCCCTCTTCGACAACGGCCTCTACTGCCGCGCCGACGACCGCGGCGACCCGGTCGTCCAGTTCGCCCCGCCCCTGACCGCCGACCAGAACACCTTCGACGAGATCGAACAGATCATGCGCCACTGCCTCACCGAGGCCCACAACCGCATCTGACCGATCGCCCCCAGACCCCGGTGGCCCGCGAACTGCCCCCCGCGGCGCCACCGGTACGGGCCCTGCCTGCGGGAACAGGCAGGGCCCGCCTCGTGCCGCTGTGGGTGGCGGTGCGGGGCGGGCCCGTGGTGCGTGGGGTGTGCGGGGTTTAGCTGAGGGCGGTGAGGGCGGCCTCGTAGTCGGGCTCGTCGGCGATCTCGGCGACGAG
>NZ_JBHZCN010000137.1:0-20427 GCF_042755465.1 Kitasatospora sp. NPDC059160
CGGGGGGGTCCTCGCCTATGCCCCCCCGGGGGTTGGGGGGGGGGGGGACGCGGCTGCTGCCGGCCTGCGGGCGCGGGGGGGGGCCCGCGCCCGCGGGGTGGGCCCCCCGCCTCCGGTCAGCGGCCGAAGTAGGCGTCGAAGTTCTTGGAGAACTCCCGGCCGCCGAACTGGTCCCAGTTGACCGACCAGGTCATCAGCCCGGCCAGCTTCGGCTGGGCACCCGAACGCGGCACGTACGTCCCGCAGTTGGCCAGCTTGGTGAGGCAGTCCAGGGCCTTGTCCACCTCGGCCGGGGCGACGTAGCCGTTGCCCGCGTTGGTGGTGGCCGGCATGCCGATGGCGACCTTCGAGGCGGGCAGCGGCGGGAACACGTTGTTGGTGTTGCCCGCCACCGGGAAGCCGCTGAGCAGCAGGTCGGTCATCGCGACGTGGAAGTCGGCGCCGCCCATCGAGTGGTACTGGTTGTCCAGGCCCATGACGGAGCCGGAGTTGTAGTCCTGGACGTGCAGCAGGGTGAGGTCGTCGCGCAGCGCGTAGATCACCGGCAGGTACGCCCCGGCGCGCGGGTCCTGACCGCCCCAGGGGCCGGATCCGTAGTACTGGTAGCCGAGTTGGACGAAGAAGGTCTCCGGCGCCATGGTCAGCACGAAGCCCGGGCCGTACTTGGCCTTGAGGGTCTTGAGCGCCGAGATCAGGTTGACGACGACCGCGCTCTTCGGGTTCTTGAAGTCGGTGTCGCCGGTGTCGAGGGAGAGCGAGTGGCCCTCGAAGTCGATGTCCAGTCCGTCCAGGCCCCACCTGTCGATGATGGCCGAGACCGAGCTGACGAAGGTGTCCCGGGCGGCGGTGGTGGTCAGCTGGACCTGGCCGTTCTGGCCGCCGATCGAGATCAGCACCTTCTTGCCCTGGGCGCGCTTGGCGGCGATGGCGGCCTTGAAGTCGGCGTCGGACTCGACGGTCGGGCAGTCGGTGGCCGAGCAGCGGTTGAAGCGGATGTCGCCGGAGGTCGGGGAGGTGGGCTCGCCGAAGGAGAGGTCGATGATGTCCCAGGAGTTGGGGACGTCGGCCATCCGGGTGTAGCCCGCGCCGTTGGCGAAGCTGGCGTGCAGGTAGCCGACCAGGGTGTGGTTGCCGGCGGGGGTCCCGGTCGGGGTCCCGGTGGGCGTGCCCGTCGGGGTCCCGGTCGGCGTGGACGTGGGCGTGGGCGTCGGGGTCGGAGTCGGAGTGGGTGTCGGCGTCGGCGTCGGCGTCGGGCTGGGGGCGCCCGGGCCGTCCAGCGAGACGTCGTCCGCGTAGTAGGTGCCCTGTCCGTACCAGCCGTGGGTGTACACGGTGGCGGTGGTCTGGTTGGCACCGGTGGTGAAGCCGAGGCTGAGCTTCTGGTAGCCGCCGCCGGTGCCGGGCGTCCAGGTGCTGGGGCCGCCGCCGTCGACGCCCAGGTAGACGTAGGAGCCGTTGACCCAGGCACTGAGCGTGTACGTGGTGTTCGGTGCGACGGCGACGGTCTGGGCGCACTGGGCGGTGTCGCCCGCGGTGGCCGCGGCGGCGAGCGCGTGGCTGCCGCCGTGCACCGGGCTGGTGACGACGCTGCCGGAGTTGCCGGTGCAGCTCCAGGGGCCGAGCGAGCCGGATTCGAAGCCGCCGTTGACCAGGAACTCGCCGGCCGAGGCGGCGGGTGCCAGGCCGAGGGTGACGCCGACCAGGGTGGCCGCGGCGAGGGCGGAGGCGGTGCCGGCGGCGAGGCCGTTTCTCAGGGTTCTGCGCATGCGGGTGCTCCTGCGGTGGCACGGTCGTGGGGGACGTCCGAGGGCACGCCGGAGCACGCGCCAGTGGGGGGAACGGCCCGGCCTGGCACCCAAGTTGGACTAGACCACTGAAATGGATCCGGCAGTGCGCTGTCAATGGTCCAGACCGGTGCGGGAGGGTGGTCTCCGGTTGCCGCGGGTGACACCCCGTCGAAGGATGGAGGAGTGACCCCGCCCGGCTACCTCCGCCACCCCCACCTGCACGGCGGCCTGCTCACCTTCACCGCCGAGGACGACGTCTGGATCGCCCCGCTGGAGCCCGGGGCCGCCGCCACCGGCCGGGCCTGGCGGGTCGGCTGCGACCGCACCCGGGTCAGCCACCCCCGCTTCTCCCCCGACGGCACCACCCTCGCCTGGACCAGCTGGCTCGGCCTGACCCCCGAGGTGTGGACCGCCCCGGTCGAGGGCGGCGAGACCCGCCGGCTCAGCCACTGGGGCAGCCAGGACACCCGGGTGCGCGGCTGGCTGCCGGACGGCGAGGTGCTGGCCGTCACCTCCTTCCACGAGCCCTTCGGCCACTACACCTGGGCGCACGCCCTGCCGCCCGACGGCTCCCCCGGCCGCCGGATGCCCTGGGGCCCGGTCGGCGACGCCCAGCTCAGCCGGGACCGGACCGTCCTGCTCACCGGCGCCGCCCCGCACGAGCCCGCCGCCTGGAAGCGCTACCGCGGCGGCGCGACCGGCCGGCTCTGGGTGGACGGCGAGCCGATCCTCCCCGGGCACACCGGCCACCTCGCCTCCCCCATGCCGGTCGGCGACCGGATCGCCTTCCTCTCCGACCACGAGGGCATCGGCAACCTCTACTCCTGCCGCCCCGACGGCACCGACCTGCGCCGGCACTCCGACCACGCCTCCTACTACGCCCGCGAGGCCGCCACCGACGGCACCCGGATCGTCTACCAGCACGCCGGCGACCTCTGGCTGCTGGACGGCCTGGACGCCCCCGCCCCGCACCGGCTGCGGGTGCCGCTCGGCGGCGCCCGGGCCGGCCGCCGCCCGTACCAGGTCAGTGCGGCCTCCCAGGTCAAGGACCTCGCCTGCGACCGGACCGGCCGGGCCGGGGTGATCACCGTGCGCGGCAGCCAGTACTGGCTCACCCACAAGGACGGCCCGGCCCGGGCGCTCGCCGACACCCCCGGGGTGCGCACCCGGCTGCCGGTGGTGCTCGGGCACACCGGCGAGGCGGCCTGGATCACCGACGCCGAGGGCGCCGACGCGATCGAGGTGATGCCGCTGCCGGGCCACCAGGAGACGGCGTCGCACCAGGAGACGACGGCCCACCGCCACCGGGTGCTCGCCGCCGGCCGGCTCGGCCGGGTCCTGGAGCTCACCGCCGCCCCCGACGGCTCCCGGCTCGCCGCCACCACCTCGGACGGCCGGCTGCTGCTGGTCTCCGCCGAGGACGGCGCGGTGCGCGAACTGGCCGCCTCCGAGCACGGGCCGGTCACCGGCGCCCGGTTCTCCCCCGACTCGCACTGGGTCGCCTGGTCCCAGCCGGCCGCCGGGCGCTCGCTGCGCCGGATCCGGCTCACCCGCACCGACGCCCCCGCCCCGACCACCGACGTCACCGACGGCCGGTTCGAGGACGAGCAGCCGGTGTTCACCCGGGACGGCCGCTACCTGGCCTTCCTGTCCTGGCGCGGCTTCGACCCCGTCCACGACGTGCACACCGGCGACCTCTCCTTCCCGGTCGGCTGCCGCCCGTACCTCGTCCCGCTCGCCGCCGACACCCCCTCCCCGTTCGCCGCGCCCGCCGAGGAGGCCGCCCCGCGCGGGGACGGCGACGGCACCGTCCGGGTCGACCCGGCGGGCATCGGCGAGCGGCTGCTCCAGTTCCCGGTGATCGCCTCCAAGTACTCGGCCACCGACGCGGTGCGCGGTGGCCTGGTCTGGCTGCGCTGGCCGATCTCCGGCACCCTCGGGCAGACCTTCGCCAACCCCGACGACACCTCCGGCCGCCCCTCCCTGGAGCACTTCGACCTGGCCCGGGGCACCCGCAGCACCCTCGTCGACAAGCTGGACGGCTACGCCGTCTCCGGGGACGGCGGCTCGATCGCGGTCTACTCGGCCGGGACGCTGCGGGTGATCCCGGTCGCCGCCCCCTCCGCCGGGACCGCCGTCGACCTGCGCCGGATCACCCACACCGTGCACCCGGCCGCCGAGTGGCGCCAGGCGTACCACGAGGCGGCCCGGATCGTCCGGGACCAGTTCTGGGACGAGCGGATGTCCGGCCTGGACTGGCCCGCGCTGGTCGCCCAGTACGAACCGCTGCTGGACCGCGTCTGCTCACCCGACGACTTCGCCGACCTGCTGCGCGAACTCCTCGGCGAGCTCGGCACCTCGCACGCCTACGTCACCCCCTCCCGGCGCGCCGAGGGCCCCGGCCTCGCCCAGCAGCCGCTCGGCCTGCTCGGCGCCAACGCCCACCGCGCCCCCGACGGCCGCTGGCTGGTCGACCGGGTGCTGCCCGGCGAGTCCTCCGACCCGCGTGCCCGCGCCCCGCTGGCCGCCCAGGGCGTCCGGGACGGCGACGAACTGCTGGAGGTCGGCGGCCGCCCGGTGGACCCGGTGCGCGGCCCGCTGCCGCTGCTGGCCGGCACCGGCGGCACCACCGTCGAACTCGCCCTGCGCAGCGGCCCGGACGGCCCGGTGCGGCGGATCACCGTCACCCCGCTGACCGACGAACGGGCCGTCCGCTACCAGGACTGGGTGGCCAAACGCCGTTCCCTGGTACGGGAGTTCAGCGACGGCCGGTGCGGCTACCTGCACATCCCGGACCTCGGCGGCTCCGGCTGGGCGCAGTTCAACCGGGACCTGCGGCGCGAACTGGACAAGCCCGCGCTGGTCCTCGACGTACGCGGCAACGCCGGCGGCAACGTCTCCGAACTCGTCCTGGAGAAGCTCACCCGGCACGTCCTCGCCTGGGACTTCAGCCGCGACCGCCAGCCCGTCCGCTGGCCCCGGCACGCCCTGCGCGGCCCCCTGGTGGCACTCGCGGACGAGGCCACCAGCTCGGACGGGGACGTGATCATCGCGGCGATCAAGCTGCTCGGCCTCGGCCCGGTGATCGGCAACCGGACCTGGGGCGGAGTGGTCGGGATGACCGGGCGGCACACCCTGGGCGACGGCACCCAGATCTCGGTGCCGAAGAACGCCTCCTGGTTCAGCGGCGGGCTCGGCTGGTCGGTGGAGAACCGGGGCGTCGAGCCGGACGTGCACGTGCTGCGCACCCCGCGGGACTGGGCGCGGGGGCGCCACCCGGAGCTGGTCACCGCCGTCCAACTGGCCCTGGACCTGCTGGAGGACGCCCCGGCCGCGGCGCCCCCGCCGGAGTCCACGCCCCGGCCCGACCTGCGGCGCCCGCCGCTGCCGCCGCGGGAGCGCTGACGGCGGCGGGCCCGTCCGGGCTCAGTCCCAGGGGTCGCCCTCGGCCGTCATGTTCTCGGCGGCGCGCCGGTCGGCCTCCTCCTGGGCGGCCGTCCGCTCCTGCGTCTGCCTGCTCCGTTCGACCTCGTCGCTGTACGCGTCGGCGGCCTCGTCGTGGGCGAGCGCGGCGCGCTCGGCGGCCTCCGCGCCACCGGCCTCGTGGCCCCTGTGGAAGATCCTGTCGAGGATGCCCATGACTCCTCCTCCGAACGGATTACCGGGCTGTCCCCCACTCTCACACCGGGAGTCGGCGGTCGCACGTTGAGCCTTTGGTCCCGGCCCGACGCGCCCAAGGGCCGTAGCCGGGCGGCGCGGGACGGGCGGAGGGTGGCGGTGTGAGGAACTCGACCGAGGAACTGCACGACGGACCGCGCCGCCGGGTCGGCGCGCTGGCCGCGCTGGACGGACGGCTGCCCGGCCCCCACGACCTGCTGCTGATGCAGTGCCCGAGCTCGCTGCGCCCACTGGCCGGCGGCGAGCTGCCGGACTGGGCCCGGGCCGTACTGCGGGCGCACCCGTGGGTCACCGTCGGCCGGGCGCCCTCGCCGGCCGACGCCCCGGTGGACGTCCCGCGCCCGCGGCGCTGCACCCGGGGCCGGCAGGCCGCCCCCGAGCACTGGATCCCGGTCACCGTCCGCGGCCCGCGCCCCGGGCAGCGACTGGACGCCCTCGCGCCCTGGGCCGCGGTGGCCCGGACCCTGCGGCCCGAGCAGCTGGTCGGCCGGCGGGAACTGCTGGACCCCGGGCGGGTCACCGGTGTCCCGGCGCTGGCCCTGCTGCCGGAGGTCGGCCGGCTGGTCGCGGACCACCGGCTGGCCTGGGGCCCGATCGGCGCGGTCGGCTACGAGCTGGGCACCGGCGTCCCGGTGGCCGGACCGCTCAGCCCGCTGCGGCTGGTGCTGCGCACCCCGCACCCGGTCAGCCGACGGGACGCGCTGCAGCTGCGGCGGGCGCTGAGCAAGCTGCCGGTGCCGGTGCAGGCCGAGCTGGAGACCCGCTACGGCGCGGTGCACCTCGCCGAGTACGCGGCCGGGCCGCTCACCGTCACCCTGCTGACGCCGTCCGGGCCCCGGGAGGTCCACGATCCGTGGTTCCCCCGGGGCCCGTACGCGTGAACCGGGACGGTCCGACCGGGACGGTCAGCCGCTGACGCTGGGCGCGCCCGTCTCCAGGTGGCCGGTGAAGCGCTGCGACCAGCTGCTGTCGGCGTCCACCGTGACGGTGAAGTCGTACCAGCCGTTGTTGTAGGCGACCGCGTTGAAGAAGTCGCTGACGCTGCCGCCGGCCGGGACCCGGTACGTCCAGGGCCCGTCCGTGCGGTAGTTGGTGGAGGTGATGGTGAAGGTCATCGGGGCGGTGCCGGAGTTGGCCAGCTTGAAGTAGACGGCGAGCTTGCCGCTGCCCGGCTCGACCGCGTAGGAGGCGGTGACGGCCGCGTTCTTGCCCGCCTTGGTGGCGTCGCCCTTGAAGCGGCGCAGGAAGCGGTTGGGGCCGACCACGGTGAGGTCGTACGGGCCGCCGCCGAAGTTGGTGCCGCAGTTGAAGAAGTCGCTGGTGCTGGCGCCCGGGGCGACGGTGTACTGCCAGGGCCCGCCGCTGCGGTAGGCGTTGGCGTAGGCCGCGAAGTGCGCGGAGTTCACGGCCGCGGTGCCCGTGTTCGCCATCGCGATCCAGACCTTCATCACCCCGCCCGAGCCGAACTCCAGGTGGTCCAGGTTGGCGTTGGGCTGGTACGGCAGGGCGCGGGCCGGGCGGGTGCCGGGCTCCTGGGCGGGCAGCGCGTTGTCGGCGGGTGAGGGGTTGGGCAGCGGGCCGCAGGTGGCCAGGCCGATGGTCTGCGAGGTGTCGGGCAGTGCGGGCAGGCCGTACACCGGGTTGGCGAAGTCGAAGACCGAGGTGAGGTCGCCGCAGACCTGGCGGCGCCAGGCGCTGATGTTGGGGCTGGTGGCGGGCGTGCCGAGGGCGGCGGTCCACACCTCCAGGAAGCGCAGCACCGAGGTGTGGTCGAAGGTCTCGGAGTTGACCCAGCCGCCGCGGGTCCACGGGGAGACGGCGATCAGCGGGACGCGGAAGCCGAGGCCGATGTTGGTGGAGTTGTAGAACTCCCCCGCGGTGCCCGCGGGCGCGGCCGGCGGCGGGACGTGGTCGAAGAAGCCGTCGTTCTCGTCGTAGTTGATCAGCAGGACGGTGGAGTTGAACACGTTGGGGTCCGCGTTCAGGGAGTCCATGACCAGGTGGACGAAGTGCGCGCCGTCCTCGGGCGTGGCGTAGGGGTGCTCGGAGGACTGCTGGTCGGCGACGATCCAGGAGACCTGCGGCAGGGTGCCGTTCAGCACGTCGGAGCGGATCGCGGCGGCGATGTCGTCCGGGGTCCGGCCGGTGACCTTGGGCACCGAGCCCATGCCCTTGACGGCCAGCGGGCTGCCGGCCGCCGCGCCGGTGAACTGGCTGAAGTAGGCGAGGGCGTTGTCGCCGAAGTTGTCGGCGGCGTTCTGGTAGACCTTCCAGCTGACGCCGGCGGCCTCCAGCGCCTCGGCGTAGGTCTGCCAGCGCAGGTTGGACTCGGAGCCGCCGTCGTAGGCGGGGCCGCCGGCGGTGCCGGCCGGGTCGATCGTCCCGCTCCAGTGGTAGGTGCGGTTGGGGCCGGTCGCGCTCAGCACCGAGCAGTGGTAGGCGTCGCAGATGGTCCAGTTGTCGGCCAGCGCGTAGTGGAACGGGATGTCGCCGCGCTGGAGGTGGCCGAGGGTGCGGACGGTGCCCTTGGCGGACACCCAGGAGTCCATCTTGCCGCCGTTCCAGGCCTTGTGCTGGTCGGACCAGGCGTGCGAGAGGTCGCCGTTGCACTGCGCCTGGGTCTCCGGGGAGCCGCTCGCGCCGGAGGGGTTGAAGGCCCACGGGTACTGGCGGGCGAACAGCCCGTTCGGCTGGTTGAAGACGCTGTAGCCGCCGGAGATCTGGATGGCGGCCCGGTCGGCGAAGCCGCGGACGCCCTTGAGGGTGCCGAAGTAGTGGTCGAAGCTGCGGTTCTCCTGCATCAGGATCACCACGTGCTGCACGTCGGTGATGGTGCCGGTGGTGCTGAGCGTGGTGCTGGAGGCGGCCGCGGCGTCCTCGGCCCCGGCGCCGGCGCCGGCCACCGCGAGGCCTGCCGCGGCGGCGCCGGACAGCGTGACGAACTTTCTACGACTCAACTCGGCCATCAGTCCGGTCCGTCCCTTCACTGGCGATGTTGTGTACACAACTCGGGGGCCATCGATCGCGGAGCAGTCTCCACCGCCACCGGAGCGGGCCACCAGATGCGCGCAGCAGGTTTGTCGGACTGTTCGCCCGTGGGTCACCGAGCGACGCCGGGCTGAACGCCAGGCTGATCGGTCGAGGAGGTTCCAGGAGTGCCGAGGAGGGCGTTCCCGGAGCGCCGGGGAGGGCGCGGGCGGCTCAGCGGTCCTTCACCTCGATCCCCAGCGCCTGGGCGAACTGCGGCGCCAGCTCCAGCAGTTGGGGCGAGCTGATGACCGCCCCACGCAGCCCCTGGTGGCCGTCCACCAGTCCGAGCCGGGCGGCCCCGCGCAGGTCCACCTTGCTCAGCACGGCCCCGCGCAGCCGCACCTCCTCCAGCGTCGAGCCGGGGAAGGACACCCCGGTCAGCTTCGCCTCGCCGAAGTCCACGTCGCGCAGCAGGCAGTCCTCGAACACCACGTCCCGCAGCACGGCCGCACGCAGGTTGACCGCCTCCAGCTTGCAGCCGCGGAACACCACCCGGCGCAGCGCCGAGCCGTACCCGGCGATCCCGGCCAGCACGCCGCCGACGAAGGAGCTGTCCTGCCACTCGGTCTCGCTCAGGTCGCAGGCCACCCAGCGGCCGGCCTGCACCCAGACCTCGTTGAACCGGGCCTGGCGCAGCTTGACCCCGCTGAGCGCGACCCCGGTGAAGGCGCACTCCAGGAAGGCCGCCCCGGCACCCGACTCGTCGGTGCGCTGACCGCCGTCGAAGTGCGCGGTGTCGTACCGCTCGTCGCTGCGCAGCGGGCCGGTGTGCGGGCGCAGCAGCTCGGCGTACGGGAGGTCGGCGAGCTGATCGGGGACGGAACGGGGCATGGCGGGGGCGCCTCTCGGATCGCGGGCGAACGGGTCTCGCCCGCATGCTCGCACGCGGCACCGACAGTCCGGCCGCACCCGCCGCACCCGCCCGCGGCGACGCCCCGGCCCGGCCGCTGCGGACGCGGCCGGGCCGGGGCGCTCACGGGTACGGTCAGCCGCGGGCCCAGAGCGAGTTGACCCGGCTGCGCTCGGCGCTGTTCGGGTACGGGTTGGTGCAGGAGGTGCCGGGGCCGCCGCCCGACATCAGCTCGCTGCACGGGCCGGAGTAGTGGTCCGGCAGGCCGAGCACGTGCCCGGTCTCGTGCGCCGTCACCCGGACCGAGTTGTACTGCCGGTTCTGCTGGTAGTCGAGGAAGACGTAGCCGCGCCCGTGGCCGTCGGTGCTGGCGTAGGAGCCGCGGCTGTCGTTGCCCTCGTAGTAGGCGAAGTCGGCGTTGGAGCCGGCCTGCAGCCGGACGTTGCCGACCGAGCCGTTCCAGATCTGCGCGGCGTTGGCTATCTGGTTGCGGAAGGACGGCGCGGAGCTGGCGTCGTAGGTGACCACGACGGTGGCCAGGCCCGGGCTCGCGGCCTGCTTGGCCTTGGCGGAGGCCATCACGGCCTGGAAGAACGCCTGGTTGTCGGCCGCCTCCTGGGCCGAACCGGCGTACGTCGACGCGGTGTAGCCCTGGACGGCCGGGGCGGCCGGGGCGGCCGGGGCGGCGGCGGCCGCGGTGGTGGGCAGCACGGCGAGGCCCGCCGCGAGGGCGAGGCCGAGGGTCGCGGACAGCACGGATCGCTTCATGTGGGGGCTCCTGAAGGGGTCCTGGAAGTGGGGGGTTCCGGTCCCGGGTGCCGCAGCCGGGTTGGGGGCCGGCTCGGGGGGCACCTGGCGACCGGGTGTCCCCAGAGCTTCGGGCAGCCCGGCGGCCCGGCGGATGATGTCAACCACCGATAGCCCGGTCCAATACCCCCGGCCCCCGCCGGATTCGGGCCGTCTTTTCCTCGTCTTGACCTAGCCATGCCCCTGGCATTCCGTTCCGGGGGCGGCTAGGCTCCGAGGCGGGGAAGTACCCATGCGGCGGGCCGCCCGTTTCCGGCCGGGCGGGCCGCCGCACCCGATTCACCTGCCGGGCAGGTCAGTTGGCCGCCGCCACGCCGTTCGCCCAGAGCGAGTCGACCTGCGCGCTCTCGTTGGCGTCGGGGTGCGCGTTGGTGCAGGACGTACCGGGGCCGTGGCCCGACATCAGTTCGCTGCACGGACCGGAGTAGTCGTCGGGCAGGCCGAGCACGTGCCCCGTCTCGTGGGCGACGATCCGGAGCGAGTAGTACTGCTGGGCCTGCTGGTGGTCGATGAAGATGTAGCCGTGCCCGTGTCCGTCGGTGCTGGCGTACGAGCCGTTCGGGTCGTCGCCCTCGTTGTACGAGAAGTCGCCGGTGCCGCCGCTCGCCTCCTGGAGCTGGACGTTGTGCACCGAGCCGTTCCAGATCTGCGCGGCGTTGGCGATGTCGCCGGCGAAGGAGGGGGCGTTGGAGGCGTCGTAGGTGACGGTGACGGTGGTCAGGCCGGGGTCGGCGGCCCGCTTGGCCGCGACGGAGGCCATCACGGCCCGGAAGAACGCCTGGTTGTTCGCGGCCTCCTCGGCCGAACCGGCGTACCTCGACGTGGTGTGGCCGTGGACGGCCGGGGCGGCGGGCGCGGCGACGGCGGTGGCGGGCAGGACCAGGGCGCCGGCGAGGGCCAGGCCCAGGGTCGCGGACAGCACGGATCGCTTCATGTGGGGGCTCCGGATTCCGGGGCGCGCCGGCCCGCCGGGGCCGGTGGGGGCCGGCCGTACGGTGGCGGCGCGCGGTGGGGGCCGTCCCGGCCGGGGCCGGGGCGGTGCGGTGTCCCCGAGCTTCGACCCGTCCGGGCCCGTCGCGGATGATGTCAACCGGCGATAGTCCGGCCGCATACCGGTGCCGGGGGTGCCGGGATCCGCCGCGCGATCCGCTGTGCGGTCCGTCGTGCGGTCCGTCGCTGCGCACTTGATTCTCTGTCATGTCCTTGGCGATGCGGCTCGGTGACGTCTATGCTCCCGTCGTGGAGCTCGACGTGAGACACCTCCGGGTGCTGTGCGCGATCGCCGACACCGGCAGCCTCCGCAAGGCCGCGCTCCAACTCGGCATGACCCAGCCCTCCCTCACCACCCAGCTGCACCGCATCGAACGGGCCATCGGCGGAACCCTGTTCACCCGCGAGCAGACCGGCAGCCGGCCCACCGCGCTCGGCCACTCGGTGCTGTCCCGGGCCCGGCCGGTGATCAGCGAGATGGCCGCCCTGGTCGCCGCCGCCCGGCAGGAGGCCCGCGACACCGCGGGGCCCGGCCGGCAGCGCCGGCTGCGGATCGGCAGCGTCGGCAGCCGGGCCGTCGCCGCCTGGCTGCGCCGGGTGCACGAGCGGCTGCCGGACACCGACACCACCATCCACGTCGACATCTCCGCCAGCGCGCTGCTGCGGATGGTCGCCTCCGACCAGCTGGACGTGGCCTTCGTGTACGAGAGCGAGGGCTTCCCGCTGCGGGTCCCGCCGGACGCCGAGCACCGGGTGCTGATGGCCCGCGAGCCGCAGTTCGTCGCGCTCGCCGCCGGGCACCCGGCCGCCGCCCGGCCGGTGGTCCACCTCGCCGACCTCGCCGAGGACACCTGGATGGTCGACCCGACCGCCGACCACGAGTACGCCGCGATGCGCCGGGTGTTCAGCGAGGCCGGGCTCAACCCCCGGGTGGTGCAGGTGCGGGACAACGCCACCGCCGCCGAGCTGGTCGCCTCCGGCGAGGCCGTCCGCCCCTGCCAGCCGACCTCGCTGCCCGGGCCCGGCACGGTGGTCCGCCCGGTGCACGGGGACCCGCTGGCCGTCCGGCTGCTGTTCACCTGGCGCCCCCGGGTGCTCAGCCAGCCCGCCCTGGACGCGCTCTACGGTGAACTGCGCGCCGCCTACCTGGACCTGGCCAAGGTCAACCCGGCCTACCTGGACTGGCTGGCCCGGCACGAGCCCTTCCTGCTGGAACGGGTCTAGACCCGCGCCCGCCGGTTCTCCCGGTCCTCCCGGCCCTCCCGGCTGTGGACCAGCACCCCCACCGCGACCATCAGCGCGCACACCAGGCCCGCGGCCAGCACCCCGGAGCCGCCGAGCGCGGTGCAGGCCAGCACCAGCGCCGCCCCGAGCGGCGCGATCGACTGCGCGACCGGCCCGCGCTTGGTGTGCCGGGAGTGCAGGTACCAGACGGTCACCAGGTAGACCGCCGTCGGCACGGTGACCGTCGCGGTGGCGGCCGTCTCGGAGATCTCCGCCTTGTGCACGGCCGACTCCACCGCCACCTCCAGCCCGGTGCCGATCGCCGCCGCCGAGCCGAACACCAGGT
The DNA here is from genome assembly GCF_042755465.1 of Kitasatospora sp. NPDC059160. Classification (NCBI taxonomy): domain Bacteria; kingdom Bacillati; phylum Actinomycetota; class Actinomycetes; order Kitasatosporales; family Streptomycetaceae; genus Kitasatospora; species Kitasatospora sp. NPDC059160. The sequence goes on from NZ_JBHZCN010000137.1 coordinate 12,713, forward strand.
AGTGCCCGTACCCCCAGGCGAAGGCCTGCCGGTTGGAGCGCAGGTGGTCGTGGACCGGCCGGGCGAAGTAGATCCACCAGGCCGCGAAGCAGATCAGCAGCCCGCCGACCGCCACCGGCACCAGCCGGCCCAGCCCCTCGTGCTCGTCCACCGCCGACTGCACCGCCACCGTCGCGGCGGCCACCGTCTCACCGAGCACGATCAGGGTGAACAGCCCGTACCGCTCGGCGATGTGGTGCGGGTGCCAGGAGGTCTGCGCCCGCAGCTCGGCGACCACCGGCACGGCGAGCTCGCACAGCACGCCGATCGGGATGACCACCGGCCGGGCGGCGTCCGGCAGCAGCAGCACCACCACCCAGCCGAGCTGGCACAGCGTGATCCCCGCCGCGTAGCGCAGCGCGACCCGGCGGGCCTCACCCTGTTCGCCGGACGCCGCGCGCAGCCACTGGGTGACCATCGCCAGGCGCATCACCACGTAGCCGGTGATCCCCAGTGTCAGGTCCTGGGTCTCGAACATCCTCGGCACCCCGGCGGCCAGGATCAGCACCCCGGCGATCTGCACCAGGGTGGTGACCCGGTACGGCACGTCGTCGCAGTCGTACGCGGAGGCGAACCAGGTGAAGTTCATCCAGGCCCACCAGATGGCGAAGAAGACCATCGTGTAGCCGCGCAGGCCCTCGCCGTAGTGCCCGGCGGCCAGGGAGTGGGCGAGTTCCCGACCGGCCTGGCCGACCGCGACCACGAAGCAGAGGTCGAAGAAGAGTTCCAGCGGGGTGGCGACCCGGTGCGGCTCGGCGCGGTCGCGCGGGACCATCCGGCGCACCGGGGGCGGGTCGACGTGCTGCGCTCGGGGTGCCTCGGCGGCGTGGTCACTGGCCATCGGTGCTGCTCCGGGGGTCGGGGCGGGGCGGGGGCGGCCCGGCTGGGCCCGCCGTCCCGCGCATCCTGGCAGTGGCCGGGGTCCGACGCACGCACCGGCGCGGGCGCGTGCGCCGGTGCGGCAACTCCGTTCGAACCCGGGCACGATGCCCGTGTATGCCCCTTTTCTCCTTGCCGTCAGCGAGAGTTGACGCCCCGGTGCGCGAAGTGGGTGACAGCGCGGCGGGTTTCCGGGCGCGCCCCGCGCGCTGCGCCGCGACCGGCCCGGCGGCCCCGCTAGATTCGTCCCCGGTTGGAAGCGAGCACGGGCCCCTCGCGGGGCCCCACGACACGGGCGGCCTGCGGGCAACGCGGAAGGTCAAGGCCGGTGGCAGGACAGCGGGGGCGGCGTAGCCGGCCCACCCGTGTCCGCACCACCGGCCTCGTGATCACCGCGCTGCTCGCCAGCGCCTGCCGTGCGGTCGCCGTCGCCACCGCGACGGCCCGGGTCACTTCTCCCAGCCGACCTTGGTGTAGTCCTCCTGGGCGAGGCCGAAGGCCCCGTAGTTGGCGAGCCCCTTGCGGGTCGCCACCACGGCGGGCCGCTGGTAGAGCTCGACGGTGTGGCCGAGCTCCCAGATCTTCGCGTCAGCCTGGTTGTAGAGCTTCGCGGCCTCCGCCGGGTCGACCGTCCCGGCCGCCTTCTTCAACAGGTCGTCGATCTCCTGGCTGCCCAGACGGGACGGGTTCTGGAAGGAGTTGTCGCCCACCGGCAGGCGGAAGTTGGCCAGGCTCTTGGAGTTCGGGAAGGAGTCGGTGTTGCGCCAGCTCGCGAGGTCGAACTTGCCCGGGGTCACGTACTTGGAGAAGAAGTCGTTGGCGGCCACCTTGTCCAGGTCGACCTTGACCCCGGCCGCCTGCCACATCGCCGCCGCCGCGGTGGCGAGGTCGAGCTGCGCCTGCACGGTGCCGTCGCTGAGCACCCAGTGCAGTTCCAGCGGCTTGCCGTCCTTGGTGCGCGGCTGACCGCTGCCGGCCTCCTTCCAGCCCGCGTCGTCCAGCTCCTTCTTGGCGGCGGCCAGGTCGAACCTGGCCCATTCGCCGGAGTTGTCCTGGTACCCGACCTGGTTGGGCATGATGATGTGGTTGCCGAGCGGCTTGAACTCGACCGGCACCCCGTTGTTGGCGATCTTGATCAGCGCCGAGCGGTCGAGCGCCTTGCCGAGCGCCTGGCGGACCTTCTGGTCCGCCAGCGCGCCGTTGCCGCCGAAGGAGATGTGCACCTCGTCCCACGGGCTGGCGGCCCGGATCACGGAGTCCTTGGCGTTCTTGAGCTGTCCGTACGCGGCGGCGGTGCTGGCCGCGGCGAGGTCGATCTCGTTGTTCAGGTAGGCCTGGATGCTCGCCGACTTGTCCATCACCCGGAAGGTGATCCGGTCCAGCTTGGGCCTGGTCCCCCACCAGGCCGGGTCCGGGACGAGGGTGAGGGTCTGCGCGGTCTTGTCGGCCGTCCCGATCTTGAACGCGCCCGCGGTGATCGGGATCTTCTCCACCCAGGCCTTGTTGAAGTCGTCCGGGGTCGAGATCGCCGCCGCCGGGATGAGCGGGCGGAACAGGCCCTGCCAGTCCGCGTACGGCTGGGCGAAGGTCACCTTCACCTCGGTCGGATCGGCGCCCTGCTCGACCGCGGAGATGAGCTCGTAGCCGGACGGGTCGGCGATGTTGTACGCCGGGTCCTTGCCGTTGCTGGTCTGCCAGTCCGCCTTGAAGTCCAGGTAGCTGAGCGGTTTGCCGTCCGACCACTTGGCCTTGGGGTTCAGCTTGTAGGTGACCACCTGCGGCGAGGTCGAGGTGACCTTGGCGTCCACCAGGTAGTTCGCGTTCGGCTGGAAGGTGCCGGAGGCGTCGGTGCTGAACAGCGTCGGCTCCACGGCACGAATCAGGCTCACCGTGTCGGTGTACGAACCGCCGTCCACCTGGAGCGGGTTCCACTGGGCGATCCACTGGTCCAGCTGGAACCGCACCTCGCCGCCGTCCTTGATCTGGTCCAGCGGCTTGGCGTTGATGTCCTGGGAGTCCTGTCTCGGCGGCGCGCTCTTCGCCACGTCCGCGCCCGAACCGCCCCCGCCCGAGGTGCACGCGGTGGCCGCCAGCACGACGGCGACGGCGAGGGCGGTCGCCCGGCCGAGGCGACGGGCGGTGCTGGAAGCGTCCATGAGGGTCCCCCTGGGATCGGTGGCAGGCGTCGGGCGGGCGTCACGGGTCGGGTTCGTCCGGTTCGTGACACGAGTTGGGGCGTACGAGGCATGACCGGGCTTGAGCGTGGGCACTCAATCCGGCACCGAGCCAGAGGAACGTAACAGCGGATCAGATCCGCCACCAGGGGGAGGAGCGGACGCCTGATCAAAAAGTCACACAGGGACATCCCGCCGCAACATCGCAGCCGCACCCCGGTGCCAGACTGCGACCTGCGCGTTCCCCAACTCCCCCACTCCCCCTGCCACCTGACGCCCTGACCGGGCTCCGACCGAAGGCCACCCCCGATGCCCACCAGACGCGTCGCCCCCGCCCCCGCCCCGGGCCGCCGCTGATGCTCCGCTACCTGTCGAAACGGCTGAGCTACTACGCGGCGCTGCTGCTCGCCGCCGTGTTCCTGGCCTACGCGATATCCGCCGGCGCCCTGCAACCGCGCACCTACTTCGACGCCAAGGTGCCGCGCCCGGCCGCCGAATCGGTCGAACGCCAGCTCACCGCGCTCAACCTGAACGACCACACCCCGGTCGTCGAACGCTTCGGCCACTGGGCCGGCGGCCTGCTCCACGGCGACCTCGGCCGGACCATCCACGACACCCCGGTCAACGACGACTTCGGCCGCCGGGTCTGGGTCTCGCTGCGCCTGCTGCTGATCGGCAGCCTGCTCGGCACCGTCCTCGGCGTCGCCGCCGGGGCCTGGAGCGCCGTGCGCCAGTACCGGATCTCCGACCGGGTGCTCACCGTGCTGTCCTTCGTCCTGCTCTCCACCCCGGTCTTCCTGGTCGCCCTCCTGCTCAAGAACGGCGCGATCGCCGCCAAGGACGCGGCCGGCCACGACGTCGTCCCGTTCACCGGCTACGAGACCCCCGGACTGGCCGGCGGCCTCGGCACCCACCTCGCCGACTGGGCCCTGCACCTGCTGCTGCCCACCGTCTCGCTCGCCCTCGGCGGCCTCGCCACCTACAGCCGCTACCAGCGCGGCACCATGCTCGACGTGCTCGGCTCCGACTACCTGCGCACCGCCGAGGCCAAGGGCCTCACCCGGCGCCGGGCCCTGCTCAAGCACGGACTGCGCACCGCCGTGATCCCCATGTCGACGATGTTCGCCTACAGCTTCCTGGGCATCTTCACCGGCGCGATCTTCACCGAGACCATCTTCGGCTGGCACGGCATGGGCGAATGGCTGATCCAGTCGATCAACGAACAGGACGTCAACTCCGTGGTGGCGATCAACCTGTTCACCGCCGTCGTCGTGCTCGCCTCCGGCTTCCTCGCCGACACCCTGCACGCCGCCCTCGACCCGCGCGTGCGGTCCTGACCGGAGGAAGCCGAGATGACCGTCGCCGCCACCGCCGACACCCCGACCCCCGACCCCGCGCACGGGACCGCCGACGCCTCCGCCCCCGTCGGCACTCCCCGGGCCGGCGGACGGGGCCGGCTCGTCCTGGCCCGCCTGCTCGCCGCCCGCGGCGCCGTGGCCGGGGCCGTGCTGATCCTGCTGCTGTTCGTCCTCGCCTTCGGCGGGCCGTACCTGACGCCCTGGGACTACGCCGCCCCCGACTTCACCGCCCTGCACCAACCCCCCTCCGGCGCCCACTGGTTCGGCACCAACGGGGTCGGCCAGGACGTGTTCGCCCAGACCGTCCGCGGACTGCAGAAGTCACTGATCATCGGCCTGCTGGTGGCGCTCTTCTCCACCGCGCTGGCCTCCCTGGTCGGCGCCTGCGCCGGCTACTTCGGCGGCTGGACCGACCGGGCGCTGATGTTCCTGGTCGACCTCATGCTGGTCTTCCCCAGCTTCCTGATCATCACCGTGGTCTCGCCCCGGCTGCGCAGCAGCGGCTGGATCGCCTTCGTGCTGCTGCTCGCCCTGTTCAACTGGATGATCACCGCCCGGGTGGTCCGCTCGATGACCGTCTCCCTGCGCGAGCGCGAATTCGTCCGCGCCGCACGGTTCATGGGCGTCCGGCCGCTGCGGATCATCACCCGGCACATCCTGCCGAACGTCGCCTCCTTCCTCATCGTCGACGCCACCATCGCGGTCGGCGGCGCGGTGATGAGCGAGACCGCCCTCTCCTACTTCGGCTTCGGCGTCCGGCCGCCGGACGTCTCGCTCGGCACCCTGCTCGCCGCCGGAACCGGCGAGGCCCCGGTGTTCCCCTGGATGTTCTACTTCGCGGCCGGACTGCTGGTGCTGTTCGTGCTCGCCGTCAACCTGGTCGGGGACGGGCTCCGCGACGCCCTCGACCCCACCGCCGGGGGCGCGCCGCGCCGTACCCGCCGCCTTCGGAGGAAGCAGAAGTGAGCACCGCGGAAGCAGAAGTGACCACCGCCGTCGAGACCCCGCTGCTCGCCGTCCGGGACCTGCGGGTGGACTTCGCCGGCCCGCACGGACCGGTGCCCGCCGTACGCGGGGTGGACCTCACCCTGCGCCGCGGCGAGACCCTCGGCATCGTCGGCGAGTCCGGCTCCGGGAAGTCCGTCACCGCGCTGTCCGTGCTCGGGCTGCTGCCGGGCACCGCCCGGATCGCGGGCTCGGTGCGGCTGGACGGCCGGGAACTGGTCGGCCTGCCCGGCAGGGAACTCGCCGCGATCCGCGGCCGCCGGGTCGCCATGGTGTTCCAGGACCCGCTGTCCGCCTTCACCCCGGTCTACCGGATCGGCGACCAGATCGCCGAGGCCGTCCGGATCCACCAGCCGGTCGACCGGGCCACCGCCCGCCGCCGGGCCGCCGAACTCCTCGACCTGGTCGGCATCCCGGCGCCCGACCGGGCCCTGGACAGCTTCCCCCACGAGTTCTCCGGCGGCATGCGCCAGCGCGCCATGATCGCCATGGCCATCGCCAACCAGCCCGACATCCTGCTCGCCGACGAGCCCACCACCGCGTTGGACGTCACCATCCAGGCCCAGGTGCTCGACGTGCTGCGCACCGCCCGGCAGGAGACCGGCGCGGCGCTCGTCCTGGTCAGCCACGACCTCGGGGTGATCGCCGGGGCGGCCGACCGGGTCGCCGTGATGTACGCGGGCCGGGTGGTCGAGACCGCCGGGGTGGACGAGCTGTTCGCGGCGCCGCGCCACCCGTACACCCTCGGACTGATCGGCGCGCTGCCCCGGCTGGACGGGCGCGGCGGCCCGCTGGTGCCGATCCCCGGCGCCCCGGCGCCGATGGCCGAACTGCCGCCCGGCTGCCCGTTCGCCGCGCGCTGCCCGCTCGCGGAGGAGCGCTGCTCGACGGCCGAGCCCGAGCTGGTGGGCACCGAGGCCGGACCGGCGGGCCCGGACGGCCACCTGGCCGCGTGCGTGCGGTCGGCGGAGCTGGCCGAGCGGCGGCCCGCGCCGAGCGAGGTGTACCCCGTGCCGGACCTGCCCCCGGGGCCCGCCGCCGGGGACCGCTCGGCCCGGCCGCAGGTGCTCTCGGTGACCGGGCTGGGCAAGACCTTCCCGCTGCTCAAGGGCACGGTGTTCAAGCGGAGGGTCGGCGAGGTCTACGCGGTGGACGGCGTCGACCTGGACCTGCGCCAGGGCGAGACCCTCGGCCTGGTCGGGGAGTCCGGCTCGGGCAAGTCCACCACGCTGTTCGAGCTGCTGAGCCTGGGCGCCCCGGAGACCGGCCGGATCGAGCTGCTCGGCCACGACACCGCCCGGCTCACCCGGGCCGAGACCCAGCGGCTCCGCTCCGAACTGCAGATCGTCTTCCAGGACCCGATGGCCAGCCTCGACCCCCGGATGCCGGTCGGCGACATCGTCGCCGAGCCGCTGCGCGCCCAGCACGCCCCGCGCGAGGAGACCGCCCGCCGGGTGCCCGAGCTGCTCCGCCGGGTCGGGCTCGACCCGGACCACGCGGTCCGCTACCCGCACCAGTTCTCCGGCGGGCAGCGCCAGCGGATCTCCATCGCCCGGGCCCTCGCCGTCCGGCCCAAACTGCTGGTGCTGGACGAACCGGTCTCCGCCCTGGACGTCTCGATCCAGGCCGGGGTGCTCAACCTGCTCCAGTCGCTCAAGGCCGAACTCGGGCTGTCCTACCTGTTCGTCTCGCACGACCTCTCGGTGATCCGGCACCTCGCCGACCGGGTCAGCGTGATGTACCTCGGCCGGACGGTCGAGCAGGGCCCGGTCACCAGCGTGTTCGAACGGCCGCGCCACCCGTACACCCGGTCGCTGCTCTCCGCCGTACCGCTGCCCGACCCCGCCGCCGAACGGGCCCGCGACCGCATCCTGCTGGCCGGCGACCCGCCCTCCCCCACCGAGCGCCGCACCGGCTGCCCGTTCCGCACCCGCTGCCCGCTCTACGCCGGGCTCGCGGACGCCACGGCCCGGGCGCGCTGCGAGCAGGAGCGGCCGGGCCTCGACGGCGACCGGGCGGGGGCCGGAGCGGGAGCCGGGGCGGAGGGCGACCACCGGGCCGCCTGTCACCACCCGGGGTGACGACGGAACCCTCACCTCCGGTGACCGGCCGAATACGATTCGGCAGAACGGGTTGCCGACGTGTACTGTCTTCCACGTCAGCAAGCGCCGCTAGCTCAGTTGGTTAGAGCAGCTGACTCTTAATCAGCGGGTCCGGGGTTCGAGTCCCTGGCGGCGCACAGACAGCCGGAAGGCCCCTT